>JAJDEX010000339.1 GCA_029259575.1 Planctomycetota bacterium
GCCGCCAGCTGCGCTGCGGACGGCGTGTTCGTCGTGCCCCTTCAGGGGGCCGTGCGCGTCGCGCTCTGCTCCACATCGCGGGACCAGGTCCCGCGACTCGTCGCCTCACTCGCCAAAGGCGTGGCTGCGGCGTCCTGACACGCTTCAGGTTTGGGCCGATCCGGCCGATTCCTTCCTCGCGGAGAATGGGCTAAGCTCCCGACCTCCCGCTCTTCTCACCGAAACCACCCCCCCTTTTTCTGGAGATCCTGACCGATGGCCTACGTCGTTGCCGAACCCTGCGTGAAGTGCAAGTACACGGATTGCGTGGATGTCTGCCCCGTGGATTGCTTCGTGGAAGGTGTGAACTTCCTTGCCATCAACCCGGATGAGTGCATCGACTGCGGCGCCTGCGTCCCCGAGTGCCCGACCGAGGCCATCTTCGAGGAGACGGAAGTCCCCGAGAAGTGGGCCGAGTACGTCGAGATCAACGCCAAGTTGGGCGGGTTGTGGCCGGTGATCACCGAGAAGAAGGACGCCCTGCCGGAAGCGGACGAGTTCAAGGACGTCGAGGACAAGCGCGCGCTGCTCTCCGAAGAGGCCTTCGGAGGCTGATCGTCGTCCGACGTCGAATCCACGCACGCCGCGTCGTCCTCATGGACGACGCGGCGTGCGTCGTTCTGGTGACAGGCCGCGCGCCGCATCCGCGTTATCGTCATCCGGGCTCTCGTCCCGCCGTTCGTTCCGAGAACGGCACGAGCGTCACTCGGACGTGACCCCGGCGAGTTCGGGCGACAGGGGCGCGGGCAAGTCGGCGGCGGGCAGGGTGATGCGGAAGACCGTTCCTTCGCCGCGCTTGCCGTCGACCGAAATCCGACCGCCATGGGCCTCGACGATCCCGTTCAGGATCGTCAGACCCAGCCCCTCGCCCTTCACCGGACCCTTCGGATGCAGCCGGCAGAACGCGCCGAAGATGCCGCCCCGGTGTTCCGGTGCGATTCCGATGCCGTTGTCGCTCACCGTGTAGGTGACCTCGTTCCCCGTCCGCATGCCGGACACGTCGATCCGGGGATGCCGACTCGGGTCCGTGTACTTGAGCGCGTTGTCCAGCAGGTTCGTGATGACCTGGCCGATCTGGCCGGCGTCCCCCAGGCAGGGCGGCAGGTCACCGACATCGACGTGACCGCGCTGGCGCGTGATCTGGAACTGGAGGCCCGAGACCTGCTCGGACACGAGGTCGTTCATGTCGATGGGCTCGCGCTCCGGATCGGAACGGCCCGCCGAGGACAGACGCTTCAACCCACGCACCAGGCCTTCGAGCTTCTGGGTCGCGGAGCGGATGTGCCGCAGGCTCGGGCGCAGGTCGGCATCGATGATTCCCTCGACCGCATCGCGACCGGATTCGGGGATCCCAATCTGCTCGAGGGCGGAGACCAGAGCATCGAGGCCCAACTCGAGTTCCCGGCCGAACCCTTCGAGGTTGACCAAGGGGGAGCGCAGGTCGTGGTTGGCGGCGCGAAAGATGCTTTCGAGCTCTTCGCGGCGAGCTTCCCTCTGGTGCAGCAGGCGCTCGCGTTCTTCCTCGACGTGCTTCAGGTCGGTGATGTCCGGGAAGACGACCACGCCCGCGATGATCTCGCCCGCGGCGTTGCGTACCGGCGCCGCATCCGTGAGCGTCCAACGCCGCTCCCCGTTCGGACGCTCGACCTGGATCAACTGATTGCGGATGACGCGCCCTTCCCGGATCGCGACCTGGACCGGAAGTTGCTCCTCCGGGATCTCCACACCGGATTCGTCGAGCAGCCTGGTCGTGTGGGCTCGGTTGAACCCTTCGACCTTGGACCCGACCTTGATCTGGGTGCCGCAGATCGTCTGGACCGCGTCGTTCACGAAACGCAGCTCTCCCGTGACCGCGTCGACGATGATGACGCCGGCGGGGGATCCCTGGAGCGCCGCGCTCATCAACGTCTCGGTCCGAACCAACCGTTCGGTCGTCCGATGGCGTTCGATCGCGATGCTCGCCAGGTGCGCGACGGTGCGAACGAATTCACGATCGTCGTCCGAAGGCAAAGTCGGTTGGCGCCAGTAGAGGGCGATGGTACCGAGGACCAGGCCAGCCGAATCGTGGATCGGATACGACCAGCAAGAGAGCAGCTCGAGCCGATGGAGCATCTCACTGAACTCTGAAGTGTTCGGATGGTCCGCGAAGTCCTCCATGATCGTCGGCGTTCCCGTGTGCGCGGTCACGCCGCAACAGCCTTGCCCGGGACCGATCTCGAAGCCGTCGACCACCTGGTTGTACTCGTCCGGCAGGCTCGGGGCAGCGCCGTGCCACAGGCGCCCTGACTTGAGGAGCAGGATGGAACAACGCATCTCGTGCTTGGTCTCCTCCACGTGGTGGCACAGTGCCGTCAGGGCATCCTCGAGGGGAACCCCGAGGGACAACTGCTCGAGGACGAGGGCGCGCCCTTCCTGAGCAACCACCTGTTGACGGGCAAGGGTCACGTCCGAAACGGCGACCAGGAATCCCTCCTGGCGTTCCTCCTGGTTCTGCATGCGGCCGACGGACACGCGCAACCAGGCCGTGGGGGAGTCCGCATGCTGGAAGCGAACTTCGCGGGCGGCGAACGGGGCCCTCTGACACTCTTCGAGCAACTCCATCACCGACTCTCCGATCGGGGACGGCAGGGCCTCCCGGAGCGGGATGCCCTCGACGTCGGTTCGCTCGATGCCGAGCAACCGCGGGAGCGTGCCGTTGGTGAACGTGATGCTCAGGTCCGTGTCCATGGTCAGGAACCCGACGGGCGCATACTCGGTGACACGACGCATGCGCTCTTCGTTGGCGATGTGCACGCGGCTGCGCTGATCGTATTCGTTCACGATCACGCGATAGACCGTCACCAACGAGACGATCGACATCCCGGCGATCGCGACATCGAGCGTCGGGACCACCCAGTCGGGCGCACCCGCGAACAGCGCGGGATCCCCGTGTTCGATCGAGGTGATGATGAGGCGCCGCAGCATCGCGATCAGCAGCGTGGCGAAGATGACGAGCACGCGCGCGTCGCGCAGTTTCCATCCGAGCAGCAGCGTGCCCAGGGCCGGAATCAGGACGACCACAAGGGTCCAGATCGAGTATTGGGGCATGGAGTGACCTCGGAGAGGATCCTCGCACATCCGGACCGCCGGATCCCGCATCGAGTTGGGGATCAGCGGCGACGTCGCGAGCCCGATCCACGGCGCGGGCCGGAATCACGCTGCCCGCCGGGGCATTGGCCGTCCCTCGCCCCGCGTCCGTCACCCAGTTTCTGGGCGCCGCTCCTGCGCTGGTCCCGGGCTTCCTTCGGCGCCCGCTCAGGAATCAGGCACAGGGGCCCATCGCCGATCAGGTCACTGCGTCCCGCCTCGAGCAGGGCCTTGCGCACCATGAACCAGTTCTCCGGCGCGAAGTACTGCATCAATGCGCGCTGCATCTTGCGGTCCTGCAGCTTCTTGACCGTCTCGACGGGCTGCATCGTCATCGGGTCGAGGCCCGTGTAGTACATGCAGGTCGCGACGTCCATCGGGGCCGGGATGAAGTCCTGGACCTGACGTGGACGATAGCCGCGCTGCTTCAGGAACACCGCGAGCTCGATCATCTCGGCGATGCCGCTGCCAGGGTGCGATGCGATGAAGTAGGGGACCAGGTACTGCTCCTTGCCCGCGCGCTTCGAGGCCGCTTCGAAACGTTCCGCGAACTCCTCGAACGTGTGGTTCGCGGGCTTCTTCATCTTGGTCAGGACGGAATCGGAGACGTGCTCGGGTGCGACCTTGAGGTGACCGCCGACGTGATGCGCCGCCATTTCCTCCAGGTACTCGTCGTCCTCGCGCGCCAGGTCCATACGGATGCCCGACGCGACGTGCACGCGTTTCACGCCGGGAACGGAGCGTGCTTCCTTCAGCAGTTCCACGGTCGGACCGTGATCGGTGTCGAGCAGCTTGCAGACCGTCGGATGGATGCACGACTGACGCCGACAGATGGCCTCGACCTCGGGCTTCGAGCAGCGCATGCGGTACATGTTCGCCGTCGGACCACCCAGATCGCTGATCGTGCCCTTGAAGTCGGGGTCGCTCGCGATCTGTTCGACCTCGCGCATCACGGACGCCTTCGAGCGGCTCTGGATCGCGCGACCTTGGTGCAGCGTGATCGAGCAGAACGTGCAGCCCCCGAAGCAGCCGCGCATGATCGAGACGGAGTCCTTGATCATCTCGTGCGCAGGGATCGCCTCGGTGTAGCTCGGATGCGGACGGCGTTGGTAGGGCAGGTCGTACGCGCGATCCATCTCGGGCTCCTCCATCGGAAGGCACGGCGGATTGATCACGACCAGTCGATCGCCATGACGCTGCACGACCCGGCGCGCGTTCAGCGGGTTCGTCTCCTGGTGCACGATGCGCGTCGCGTCCGCGAAGGCGCGGACGTCGCTCTTGACCGTCTCGAAGTCCGGCAGCTCCAACGTGCGTCCGTCGCCGGCATCGTTCGGGAATGTGTGTGCGGCCAGGTCCTCGCGGGCGCCCAGGCGATAGGCGACCCCGCGCAGATCGCGGCAGGACTCGATCGAACCCGTGGCGTCCAGGCGGCGCGCGATCTCGACGATCTGCTGCTCGCCCATGCCGTAACCGAGCAGGTCGGCCTTGCTGGTGACCAGCATGCTCGGCTTGACCGTGTCCGCCCAGTAGTCGTAGTGCGCGACACGGCGCAGGCTCGCTTCGACCCCTCCGATGACGACCGGGACGCCGGGTGCCGCCTCGCGACAGCGTTGCGCGTACACGCCGGTCGGGCGATCGGGGCGCAAGCCGATCTGGCCGCCCGGCGAGTAGGCGTCCTCGTTCCGCCGCTTCCGGTTGGCGGTGTAGTGGTTGATCATCGAGTCCATGTTCCCCGCGGACACCGCGTAGAACAGCCGCGGGGTCCCCAACGCGCGCCAGGCATCGGCGCTGCGCCAATCGGGCTGGGACAGGATCGCGACGCGGTAGCCTTCGCGCTCGAGCAAGCGGGACAGCAGGGCCGCGGCGAACGACGGGTGGTCGATGTACGCATCCCCCGTGACGAAGATGACGTCGGGCTGATCCCAGCCACGATCCGCGATCTCAGCGGCGGTGGTGGGGAGGAAGGCGAGGGGGGAATGGAGCGTGCCGCGGGACATGGGGCGACCATCCTACTCGGGGGTGGCCGAGCCCTTCGCCTCGGCGTCAGATCCTGCCCGTGATTCCCGCTCCGAGCAGCTGTCGACCGGTCCAACGGACGACGCGCCAGGCTCGTGCGGGCGCCCAGGCGCAGCTGAGGCGGGCTTGCAGGCATGCGCGCCTCGCCTCGACCGGTGTGAGCCCGGGCAGCGCGTTGCCCCGCGGATTCACCGGGAACGCGCTGCTTCTGGTGCGGAACCGAATGCGATGGAAGGCCGCGCTCTGGGCGAACGACCGGGTGATCCGTCGATCGGTCGCGTCCTCGCCGGGAGCGCCGACCTGGAACGTCCCTGTGACGAAGATGCCAGCGTCCGCGAGGTGGGCCACACTGCGGCGCGTCGCCCCCATGTCCCGGTGCTCGTGCAGCAGGGACTGCAGTCGCGGCGATGCGGTCTGGATGGGAACATCGACGCGGCGCAAACCGGCGCGCGCCAGCAGCGTGGCGAGTTCGAGGTCGATCGTCTCGGCGCGCAATCCGCGGGCGAAGGCGAGGCGCGTCGGCCGCTCGAACTTGAGCAACCCGCGTAACAGAGCCTTGGCGGCGAAGACGTCGTGGTCGAAGACCTCGTCAAGGAATCCGAGTCCGCGCGCACCTTCCGCGAGGACCCGCCGGGCTTGGGCGAGAGCGTGCCCCCGGTCCCGCACGCGGACGGAACGGCCGAACGATCCGTGGCACGTGGGGCATGTCGGTGGACAGGTCCAGGACGTGAGCCACGGCGCGAAGCCGCGGGGCAGACGTTCGCGCAGCACGTCGGGGCAGAGGTCCCAGGCCGGTTCCGGATGCGCGGTCGGCGTGAGCGTCAGCGGGCGGTCGGGTTCGCGATGCAGGACGCCGTCGCGGTCGCGCCAATCGAGCCCACGCACGCCGCTGAACTCGCGACGTCCCGAGCGCAGAGCGTGCAGCAACTCGCCGAGCGTGGGTTCGGCCTCACCGCGCAGCACGTAGCGCAGCGACTCGAGGCGCGACTCGGGTTGGTTGTCGGAGTCGCGTCCGACGCCGGTCGCCAAGCAGAGGTCCACGCCCGGGAAGCGTCGGGCCAGGCCCTCGAGGTGCTC
>JAJDEX010000340.1 GCA_029259575.1 Planctomycetota bacterium
CATGTTCGCGCGTCTGTCCCGCGCCCGTTCGCTGGGTGCGCGCCTGTCGGCGATGGCTTCGTTCCGCCCCTCGTTCCTGGCGCCGCGCATCGCGTTGATGGAAGGCTTGAAGGATCCGGTCACCGGCTTGCTGATGGGACAGACGGCCGAGGTGCTCGCGCGCGACTTCGGGTTGAGCCGCGAGGCTTGTGACGCGTTCGCCGTCGAGAGCCACCACCGCGCGCGTCGTGCTCGCGACCGAGGTCGCTTCGAGCGCGAAATCCTGCCGGTGTTGCCGTTGGGCGCCAAGCCGAACCAAGGCAGCGTCCTGCATGACGACGGCATCCGCGAGGACCAATCGATCGACCGCCTGGCCAAACTGCGGCCGTACTTCGAGAAGCCGGACGGTGTCGTCACCGTCGGCAACGCGTGCGGCATCACGGACGGCGCGAGTGCCTTGATCGTGACGACCGAGGAGCGCGCCAAGCAACTCGGTTTGCAACCGCTAGCCAAGATCCGTTCCTGGGCATGGGCCGGATTGGACCCGGCACGCATGGGGTTGGGTCCGGTGTACGCGACCGCCAAAGCGCTCGATTCCGCCGGTTTGCAGCTGAAAGACATGGGTGCGATCGAGATCAACGAGGCCTTCGCCGCCCAGGTCCTGGCCTGCCGCCGGGCCATGGAGAGCGCGGACTTCTGCAAGCAGCACTTGGGTTTGAAGGGCGCGCTGGGTGACCTGGATCCGGAGCGTACGAACCCGAATGGTGGCGCGATCGCGCTGGGCCATCCGGTCGGCGCGACGGGCGCACGTTTGTTGTTGACCGCGGCTCACGAGCTGGCCGAAGGCGACCACGAATTCACGTTGGCGACGTTGTGCATCGGCGGCGGCCAAGGTGGCGCCGTCGTCCTGGAAAGGGTGGTGGCCTGATGGACCTCACCGGATTCCCCTTCCCCGCGGACGCGCCCGAAGCCGGCGCGTGCATTCGCATCGAACGACCCGAGCCGGGTTTGGCGGTCGTCGTCTTCGACCCGCCGCACCGCTCGTTCCCCGTGCTGGACGCGCCGTTGCTGCGCGACCTGGACACGACGCTGGCCGAGCTCGAGCACGACAGCGCCTTGCGCGGCGTCGTGTTCGCGGGCCGCACCACCGAGCGCTTCCTGGCCGGCGCCGACATCGAGGCCATCGCTGGCATCGAAGATCCCGAGATCGTCGAGAACGCGATCCTTGCCGTGCATGGACTGTTCGACCGCATCGTCAAGCTGAAGGCGCGCACCGTCGCTGCTGTCGGCGGTCCGGTGCCGGGCGGCGCGTACGAGTTGTCGCTCGCCTGCGACCGCATCGTCGCGACCGATGCGAAGGCGACGAAGATCGGGTTGCCCGAGACCCAGCTGGGCATCCTGCCCGGTTGGGGCGGTACGCATCGCTTGCCGCGTCGCGTGGGCATCCCCGTCGCGCTCGATGCGATCCTGACCGGTCGCCTCTTCCCCGCGAAGAAGGCTGCGCGACTGGGGATGATCGATCGGATCACCAAGCCCGAGTACCTGGTGAGCGTGGCGTCCGACATCGCCATGGGTCGCAAGGGCTGCGCCCGTCGCTCGCGCGGCTGGAAGGGCTGGCTCGTCGATCGCAATCCGATCCTGCGCTACATCATCCGGAACAAGGCGCTCGCCGGCGTCGACGCCAAGGCGCGCGGTCGGTATCCGGCACCTTACGCGGCTCTGGACATGGTCATGGCCGCGCCGAACACGCCGCACGCCTTGTGGGCGAGCCGCGAGGGCAAGGCGGTGGCTGCTTTGGGCACAGGGCCGGTCTGCAAGAGCCTCGTCTCGCTGTTCTTCGGGTCCGAAGCGGCCAAGCGGCTGGGCAAGGACGCCGATGGCGGCGAGGTCGATCTGCCCGAGCACGCGTTCGTCGTCGGTGGGGGCGTCATGGGTGCGGGCATCGCCAGTTCGCTCGCGATGTCCGGTCGTCACGTACGACTGGGCGACCTCTCACGCGACGCGCTCGACGGCGCGCTGCGCGAGCACCGCGGCCAGGTCGACCGTCGTCGCAAGCGTCGGCGCATGTTGCCGCACGAAGCGGACGCGGCGATCGACCGACTCGACACGACCGTCGGCATCACCGGTGCCGGCCGCGCGACGTTCGCGATCGAGGCCGTCGCCGAGGTGCTCGGCGTCAAGCAGGCCGTGCTGAGCGAACTGGCCGGGCAGATGTCGAAGACCGCGATCCTGGCCACCAACACGTCGTCGCTCTCGGTCACCGAGATCGCCAAGGGTGTTCCGCACCAGAAGCGCGTCGTCGGGATGCACTTCTTCAACCCTGTGCGCTCGATGCCGTTGGTCGAGGTCGTTCGCGGCGCCAAGACCTCGGACGCCGTGGTCACGGCCACCTGCGCGCTCGCGATCCGAATGGGCAAGACGCCCGTCATCACCAAGGACGTCCCCGGATTCCTGGTGAACCGATTGCTCGGTCCGTACCTGGACGAAGCGGTGCGCCTCTTCGTCGGCGGCGCCGATCCCGCGCGCATCGACGCGCTCTTGCTCGCCTTCGGCATGCCGATGGGCCCGTTCCAGTTGCTGGACGAGGTCGGTTTCGACATCGCCCGTCACGCGGCGACCAGCCTGCACGAAGGCTACGGCGATCGCATGCAGCCGTCGGACGCGCTCGAAGGTCTGGCGACGCCGGAACGTTTGGGTCGCAAGACCGGCAAGGGCTTCTACGACCACCCTGCCAATCCCAGGAAGGGCGAGAACCGGGCTCTTTGCCACGACCTGGCCACGTTCCAGACGGATGACTGGGCGCGCACGTTGACCGACCAAGACCTGGTCGACCGCTGCGTCCTGGCCATGGTCGCCGAGGCCGCCCGCGCGCTCGAGGAGGAGGTCGTCGCCGGCCCCGCCGAGCTCGACCTGGCCACGGTGTTCGGGACCGGATTCGCCCCGTTCCGTGGCGGTGTGTGGCGCTATGCCCAGAAACGCGGCTTAGGTCATGTGCGCGAGCGCTTGCTTCAATTGCAGCAGGCGCCGGACGTTCAAGAGCGCGGCGAAGGCGCCGAACGGTTCGCCCCGAAGGGCGCTCTGCTCGACGCGGATTGACGCGAGCCCGCGCCCCGCGCCCGTTCAGACCTCGACGGGCCGCGGCAGCTTGCGCGCGGTGAGCCAGCCCTTGGGGGTGGTGCCCGTCACTCTCCGGAACGCGCGATAGAAGGTCGACGGGTCGTCGAAACCGCAGGCGAAGGCGATCGTCGGCATCGGAATCGTTCCGTGCTCGAGCAGGCGAATCGCGTGGCGCATGCGGACCTTCTGCAGGTAGGGCTGCCACGTCGAGCCTGTGAGCTGGCGGAACAGATCCGTGAAGCGTCGGCGACTGAGGTCGAGCGCGGTGGCGACGCGATCGACGTCGGCCGGTTCGTGCAGGAGCCGGTCGAGCTGATCGATGTACCGGCGCACGCGTTGGAGACTCTCCTGCCCGTGAGCTGATGCACCGGTGCCCAACGGGTGGGGCACCCGTTTCGCATGCGTGTTCGGCCGCGCCAGGAGCGACAGCATGCGGACCGCCATCTCGATGCGCAGACCGATCGGACCCAACTCGGTCGATTCGGCCTGGCTCGAAACGGTCCCGGTCGAATCCGTGACCTGAGCAGGGTGGACTTGGGCCTCACCCTCGAACTGGATGCGCATGAGGGCGCGCAGGATCGTCCGCTCGATCACCGGGTCGAGCGAGTACCGACCGGACGGCAGTTCGTCGGCACCCGCGAGCGCCGCGAGGGCCTCGGGCGCTTCGAACAGCAAGGCCGAGAGCGGTTCGTCGGACGTCGGCTCGAGGCAAGCGGCGCGACCCGCCGGCAACAGCATCACCTCGAAGGCTGAGATCCGCGGGGTCGCAGCGTCCCCCGTCGTCCGCGCCGTGCCGCGCTGGACCACCAGCACCTGGACCGGTTCCTCCCGCATCAACCAGCGTTCCCCCGAGCCAAGGCGCACCTCGTGAACCTTCACCCCGAATCGATCTGCGCCGTCCATGGCGTCGGGATCGCGCGTCGAGGAGGCCGGCTGGAGCATGCCGATCATCCTAAGCGGTGCCTTTCGAAGCCGAGGTGGTGGAGAATCCCGGGGTCACTCAGAATCGGGGATGGATTGGGGAATCCTGGGGCTCCGAGCTGGGGAAATCACGTGGAGAGCGCACCCGCGGGGAGCCTTGGTGCTCCGGAATCGGCCCTGGCGGGGGTCTGGGGTGGCCTGGGGTCAGTTTGGGAGCGACCGGGTGGATTGTGGAGATCTTGTGGCCTGTGCGCGCTCAGATTGGGGACAGCCGGGGGATTGGCTTGAAAATGGCTGGTCCTGGGTTTCGGTTTTGGAGATCCCCAGTACGATGACACACGACCGACCCACTTGGGTCCTCCGGTCCCAGACCCGGTTCCTACCGCACACCATGCCCTCCTCACCCCTACTGATCGGCGAACACCCCGCCACATTGGATGGGGAGGGAAGGATCCAGCTGCCCCAGGCACTTCGCGACGAATGGAATCTTCGTCGCGACGACTTCCGATTGATGGCTTCTTTGGAGCCGGACGGAGGTCTTTGCTTGAGGGAGCGTCAGGACTGGGACCATTACGTGGAGGACCTCCGCCGCATCCCGATGCACACCGCTCGGGCCCGGCAAACCCTGTTGTTCCTGGCCGCCCATTCTGCTCCCGCCCGCTGCGACAAGAGCGGTCGGGTGCGCATTCCGGATGTCCTGCTCGCACAGGCAGGCATCGATCGCAGCGTCGAGGGGCGCAAGGAAGTCGTCCTGGTGGGGAACCTGGACGACCTCCGCGTATGGAATGTGGAGCGCTGGGATGCCTTCCGAGAGGAAGCTCGGAAGGACTACGCAGCAGGGTTGGACGAGTTGATGGGCCATCGGCCCCTCGGCCCTGGTGGGCTGGTCGACAGAGAGTCGGCGTAGCGGGGGGGTCGTTCGGACCTCCCTGCTCGCCTCTTCCTGGAGAGGCGAGTCTCCGATTGAGACAGACGTCCTTCTCTGGTCCTTGCCCAGGACCCGACTTGCCTGATCCGCGGGGTTCGGGTTCTATGGAGGGGTTCCTCCGCCTCTCCCCAGGATTCGCCTTGAGATCGACTCTCTCCCATCTAAGTGGGCTCCTCTTCGGAGCCCTGCTTGCTGTTCATGGTGCTTCGTTCGCTTCGGGTCAGGACAACCTCCTGATCATCGTGGCCGACGACGTCGGCGTCGACATGATCGGTGTGTACGGCGAGGGCCCGGATCCGCCCCAGACTCCGACGATCGATCAACTCGCGAGCGAAGGCGTTCTCTTTCGCAACGTCTGGGCCAACCCGACGTGCTCGCCGACGCGCGCCGAGATGCACACCGGTCGCTACGGTCATTACACCGGCGTCGGCCTGGTCGTGTCGAACCTCGGTTGGTCGCTGCAGCAGGACGAGACGACGTTCGCCGAGGTCCTCGCTCGCTATCCCGAGCTCGGTTACACGACCGGCCTGATCGGGAAGTGGCACCTGTCCAACTGGAACAACGGCTATCTCGATGGTCCCTTGCTCCAGGGATTCGATCACTTCACCGGCGCGCGCGAGAACGTTCGCAGCGACCTGGGCTACCGCTTCGACAAGTGGTTGCGCGTCGAGAACGGTGTCGAGAGTCAGTGCACGACCTACGCGACCGTGCAACAGGTCGACGATGCCCTGGCGTTCATCGCGACGGCGCCGGAGCCGTGGGTGTGCATGCTCAACTTCAATGCACCGCACGAACCGTTCCACCGCCCGCCGGCCAACATGCTTCAGCGCATCCTGCCCGACGGCAACCCGCGCTTGAACCCGCCGCCCTTCTACAAGGCGGCCGTCGAGGCCCTGGACATGGAGGTCGGGCGTTTGCTCACCTCGATCGGCCCGGCGATGGCGTCGACCAACATCGTGTTCACCGCGGACAACGGCACGCCCCAGTTGGCTTCCGAGGCGCCGTTCCTGCCCTCCCACGCCAAACTGACGCCGTACGAGGGAGGACTCAACGTGCCCCTGATCGTCACGGGTCCGATCGTGGCCCAGCCCGGCCGCGAAGTGACTGCGCTGGTCGGTGCGACCGACATGTACTCGTCGGCGCTCGAGTTGTGCGGCGTGACGGACGCTTCGGTGCTGGAGCCTGGCGTCAACCACGACTCGTACAGCTTCGTGCCCTACTTGAAGTACCCGACCCAGTCGGCGCTCCGGGACCACGTGTACGCCGAGATGTTCTCGCCGAACGGACCGGCCGGACTCATGGCCAACAACGACGTTCGCGCCATTCGCAACGAACGCTACAAGCTGATTCGTCGCGGCATCACCGGCGGGCCGTATCAGTGGGAGTTCTACGATCTCATCGCCGATCCGTTCGAGACCCACAACATCTTCCGCAAGGGCACTCACGCCCCTGCTGCGTTGCCCCACTTGCACATTCTGCTGAACAAGTTGGCGCTGCTCACCAATTGAGCCTTGCGCGAGGGAATGCGGCGTCGAGCACCGCGTCCGTCCCGTTCCTCCCGCGAACGCACGATCGGCCCCCAGCAGCGAAAC
>JAJDEX010000035.1 GCA_029259575.1 Planctomycetota bacterium
GCCCACCAGTAGTCCCAACGTGTGAGGTCGGGCCCGGCATTGCCCGCGTTCGGGGTGGCCGGACCGGCAACGAATCCTGGGCCGGCCGTGATGTCGACCGGGACCGATCCACCGGCCCCTGGCGATCGTGCTCCGCCACCCGACGGCGCCAGGGTGTCCCCGGTCACCGTGGCCCCCGGCGGTATCGATGCCGTGTCCGCAGGAGGGACGGAGCCCGGGCCGCTGTAACTCCCGCCGTGAAGCGCCGCGAGGCTCTTGGGCTCGGCGGAAACCGAAGGGACGAGACATCCCAGGGCAAGGACGGGAAGGAGTCGAGGCAGCATGAAGTCCATGGGAAAAGGCAGAGCGCCGCAGGATGCAAGGGTCGTGCCGCGTCCCAGGATCGCCACAGCGACTCGCAGAAGTGAGAGCCGGGAGTGCCCAGGGGGCCCAAGCTACCGCTACGAACGGTGGGGGGCCTGCCCGACCGAAGGACCGGTGTTCCCGAAGCGGAACGCCCCTGTTCCCCTGGAGTAGGCCAGGGGAACAGGGGCGCTCCAAGGACGAGTGGGGACGTGCAGGTCAGTCCCGGCTGGTGAAACTGGCTCGCAGGTGGTCGCGGTTCATCCTGGCGATGTTCTCGACCGTGATCCCCTTGGGGCAAGCAGCCATGCACTCGTAGTGGTTCGTGCAGGCACCGAAGCCCTCCTTGTCCATCTGGTCGACCATGGCGATCGCGCGCGAACTGCGTTCGGCCTGGCCCTGCGGCAAGAGAGCGAGTTGGGACACCTTGGCCGCGGTGAACAGCATCGCCGCAGCGTTCGGACAAGCCGCCACGCAAGCACCACAACCGATGCACGCCGCAGCGTCCATGGCAAGGTCGGCTTGCACTTTGGGGACCTGGACCGCGTGCGCGTCCGGCGCAGCTCCGGTGTTCACCGAGATGTAGCCGCCGGCTTGCAGGATGCGATCGAACGCCGAACGGTCGATGACCAGGTCCTTGACGATCGGGAACGCCGTCGCGCGGAACGGTTCGATCGTGATCGAGTCACCGTCCTTGTAGTTGCGCATGTGCAACTGGCACGTGGTGGTCTCGTTCTCGGGACCATGGGGTTGGCCATTGATCACCAGACTGCACATGCCGCAGATGCCTTCGCGACAATCGTGGTCGAACGCGATGCCTTCCCGGCCGTCGGCCATGAGCTTCTCGTTCAGCACGTCGAGCATCTCGAGGAACGACATGTCGGGGCTGGCCTCGACCTTGTAGCTCTCGAAACCGCCGCCGTCGCTGGGCCCGGCCTGCCGCCAGATCTCGACGTTCAAACGCATCATCTTCGTTTCGGTGGAGGAACTTCCCATCACTTGTAGCTCCGCGTCGTCAGCTTCACGTTGTCGAAGGTCAGGGACTCCTTGTGGAGTTCATGCGACTGACCGTCACCTTTGTGCTCCCAGGCCGCTGCGTAGGTGAACGCTTCGTCGTTGCGCTGCGCCTCACCTTCCTCGGTCTGATACTCCTCGCGGAAGTGCCCTCCGCAGGACTCTTCGCGGTGCAACGCGTCACCGACCATGAGCTCGGCGAACTCCATGAAGTCGGCCACGCGACCGGCGTGCTCGAGGTTCTGGTTCAACGAGGCGCCGTCGCCCAGAACGTTCACGTCCTGCCAGTAAGCCTCGCGCAAGGCGCGAATCTCGCTCAGGGCGCTGGTCAGTCCGGCCTGGTTGCGCGCCATGCCGCACTTGTCCCAGCAGATCTGACCGAGTTCTCGGTGGAACTGGTCGACCGAGCGCGAGCCGCGGACGGAGAGCAGTTTCTGGAAGCGGTCGCGGGACGCGGCTTCCGCCTCGGCGAATGCATCGTCGCTGGTCGAAACGGCCTGCATGGACGCACCGGCCAGGTGGCTGGTGATCGTGGCCGGAACGACGAAGTAGCCGTCGGCCAAGCCCTGCATCAGCGCGCTCGCACCGAGTCGGTTCGCGCCATGGTCGGAGAAGTTGGCTTCGCCGAGCACGAACAGACCAGGCAGGTTGCTCTGCAAGTTGTAGTCGACCCAGAGTCCGCCCATCGTGTAGTGGACGGCCGGGAAGATGCGCATCGGCACCGAGTACGGATCCTCGCCCGTGATGCGTTCGTACATCTGGAAGAGGTTCCCGTACTTGGCGGCGATCGTATCGCGTCCGTCACGCTGGATGGCGTCGCGGAAGTCCAGGAAGACCGCCAATCCGGTCGAGCCGACGCCCTTGCCATCGTCGCAGACGGCTTTGGCGTTGCGACTGGCCACGTCGCGCGGAACGAGGTTGCCGAAGCTCGGGTAGCGACGTTCCAGGTAGTAGTCGCGATCCGCATCCGGGATCTGCTCGGGCGAACGCGTGTCGCCTTGGGTCTTCGGCACCCAGACGCGACCGTCGTTGCGCAGCGACTCGCTCATCAACGTCAGCTTGGACTGGTAGTGCCCGCTGACCGGGATGCAGGTCGGGTGAATCTGCGTGTAGCACGGGTTCGCGAAGTACGCGCCGCGCTTGTGAGCACGCCAGGCCGCCGTGACGTTGCATGCCTTGGCGTTGGTCGACAGGTAGAACACGTTGCCGTAACCACCGGTGCACAGAAGCACCGCATCGCCGGCGTGGCGCTCGAACTCGCCGGTCTGCAGGTCGCGCGTGATGATGCCGCGTGCGACACCGTCGACGTTCACGACGTCGACCATTTCGCAACGCGTCTTCATCTCGACGCGGCCCGCGCTGATCTGGCGGTTCAGCGCGCCGTAAGCGCCGAGCAGCAACTGCTGGCCGGTCTGGCCGCGCGCATAGAACGTGCGGGAGACCTGGGCACCGCCGAACGAACGGTTGTCGAGCAGGCCGCCGTACTCGCGCGCGAACGGCACGCCTTGGGCGACGCACTGGTCGATGATCGAAACGGACGCTTCGGCCAAGCGATGCACGTTGTGCTCGCGGGCGCGGTAGTCGCCACCTTTCACAGTGTCGTAGAACAGGCGATGCACGCTGTCCCCGTCACTCTTGTAGTTCTTCGCTGCGTTGATCCCGCCCTGGGCGGCGATCGAGTGCGCGCGTCGCGGCGAATCCTGGATGCAGAACGCTTTGACGTTGTAGCCCATCTCCGCGAGGCTCGCGGCGGCCGAGGAACCGGCCAATCCGGTGCCTACGACCAGGACGGTGAACTTGCGGCGATTGGAAGGGTTGACGAGCGGAAGGTCGAACTTGTGGCGCGTCCAAGCGTCCGCAAGCGGAACGCCGGTCGGGACCTTGCTGTCGAGCGTGGCGGGACTCATGGCTCAGCTCTGGAACATCAGGTAGATCGGAATCGACGCGAAGCCGACGAACAGGACCACGGCGAGCCCGAAGCCCGCATTGCGCAGCCACAGGGAGTAGCGCGGATGACTGACGCCCAGCGTCTGGAAGGCGCTGGCGAAGGCGTGCCGCAGGTGCAGGCCCATGGCGGTCAAACCGACCATGTAGATCAGGAAACCGATCGGACTGGTCAGGCGATCGATGACGGCGACGCCCATGTCCTCGACCGAGTCCGAGCCCATGGCTTTCGGGACGCGGAAGTCGATCAGGTGGACCAGGAGGAAGAGCAGCAGGACGAGGCCGCTGATCAGCATGGAGCGCGAGGCGACCGTCGACTCGCCCATGTGCGTGCGCTGGCGGTATCCGACACCGCGAGCTTCGCGGTTGCGCGCCGTGACGCGCAGGGCCAAGCCGATGTGCACGACGAACAGCAGACCGAGGCCCGCTTCCGCGACGTACAGAAGCGGGCCGAACGACTCGAGTTTGTGCTCGTACTCGTTCAAGGCCTCCGCTCCTTGGAACAGGGTCAAGTTGCCAGCCAGGTGCGCGACCAGGAACCCGACCAGACCGAGTCCGGTCAGGGCCATGAGGGTCTTCTGGCCTAGCGACGACGTCAGGAAGCGTCTCAGGGCGTTCATCGGGGGCTCGGGCACATGGGGGTGCTGGATGGGGGATCCAGGGGGCGGATCCGGTGGGGGAACCGGCTGGAGGAAGTGCGTCGCCCGGTGGAGCCTGGTCGGGCTCGGGCGGGTTTCGCAGGGGAGCCTACGGAGCGCGGGGAGGCCAGTCCACGGGCCAGGGCGAGGTCCTGGTCATTTCGTGGCCGAATCGGGGGCTGGATCGAAGGACCGGCGCGCCTCGATAGCAGGCGGAAATGGCGCATTCGGGCACGATTCACGTGATTCGGCGCTCACCCCTCGACTCCCGGGAGATTCGGTCGCTAGCCTGCGACCCATGGTCCCGACCACGACGCGAATCCACCTGTTCCGCCACGGAGCCGTCGCGGCGCCCTATGCGGGCCGCATCTATGGAGACCTGGACGTTCCGCTCTCGGAAGCTGGAGAAGCGGAGTCCTGGGCCGCCGCAGCCACGTTGGACGGACAACCTTTGCAGGCCATCGTGCATTCCGGCCTGGCTCGCGCCCGGCACCTGGCGGCCCGCATCGCCCAGAACCACCCCGAGACCCCGGTCGTCCTGGATCCCGCGTTGCGTGAGATTCACCGTGGCCCCTGGGCCGGCGTCGACCTTGAAGAGATCCGGGCCAAGCATCCCGCGGCCCTGGACGCCTGGCACGTCAGCCGGGGCCTGTTCGCGCCGCCAGGCGGAGAAACCGTCCAGCAGATCTCGACCCGGGTTCGTGCCGCGATCCAAAGGCATGCGAGCGCCCACGCCGGAGGAACGATCGCGATCGCGGCGCATCTGTGGGTCCTGCGGTCCGCGGCCTGCGCCTGCGAGGACGGACTGCCGCTGCATCGCTGCGCGGAGCTCGAGATCCCGACCGGCGCGGCCCTGACGATCGACTGGCCTGCGGGCGGGGACTCCGGCCACAGGCCGCGTCGGGTCGCGAACGTCTAAGGTCTTGGTTCCGTCCTGAACCTGCGCCTCAACAGCGTTGGCGGTCCTGCCAGGCCAAGCCCGGCCAACGGGATTCACCTGGCCCTCGGCCGGGGACGCGAAACGGCGACCGGGCCGGATCCCCGACGTCGAAAGAGCTGATTCAGGCCTAGTTTCGAGCTCAACGGCGCTTGCGGTCCCGCGCGACCAAACAGGTCCAACGGGATTCGCTGACCACGACATCGTCCTGATTGCGAACGATCACGTCGAGCATCACGGAGCCGCGTTTGGGGCCGGGTTCCGCATCCCGGTCCGCCACGACCAACTCGCATCGGATCGAGTCTCCGGGCCGCACGGGAGTCGTCCAGCGGATCTCCATCCCGGTCAACGCGTTCAACGTGCCGTGAAACACACCCGTTTGAACCGCCAGCCCGGTCGCCATGGACTGCACGAGCATGCCGTGGGCGACCCGTCCTCGAAACGTCGACTTGCGGGCAGCCACGTCGTCGACATGCACGGGGTTCCAGTCCCCGGAGAGTCCGGCGAACGTGGCGATGTCGCCGTCGGTCACGGTGCGACCCGGCGTGGCGATGCGACGCCCGGGCTCGAAGTCCTCGAACCAGAGTCCTTGCGGCATGGATTCGGCGGCGGTCTCGTCGTCGGGGTTCGTCATGATGTGCGTGTGCTGGTCGGAGGTTCGGGAGCCCGCCTCGAGTTCGAGCGTGGACCCGTTGGCAAGATGCCAAACCGCAAGCGCCTGGGCGAGCCGGCCGGTGAACGTGCACGTGACTACCAACATGGAAGTTGCAGGCAGAGTGCGAGTCACTTGGATCAATCAGGGAGGATCCCCGGTGTGGGAACCAGATTCCTTGCGCTTGGAACATCGCCGCGCCGACCGTGTACTGGATGCCCGATCGAGATCCCATGCAGTCGAGATCCAAGCCTTCGGTCGACCCAGCGAAGGCTCGACCCAAGAACGGGCCGGAGCCGAGAAGCCCCGGAGACTGGCCGTCCCGGAGCGGATTCACCGATTGACCTTCCTGGAACCCCGTTCTGGAATGGGTGGATGGCCGACCCGGCCTGGATCGTTCTGAGGCACGATCTTGAGTGCAACATAACGTACATTATCCGACGTCGAAACGGTCAGGAATGGGCCAGGAAGACGGGCTCGATTCGGCACGCCCCCATGCCTCCTTGAGCGCCCCGACCCCGGATCGGCCGGCCGATCCACGCACTCACAGGCTCGACCGGAACGGCCGGCGGATCTCCGAGCAGTGATCTCGAGCGACAGCGACAGGAATGCTCGGAACGTGCCGATGGATGTCTGCAGAGACTCCAACCATGCGCATGCACCTCCTGATTCCCTGTGGCCTCCTGGCCGTTCTCGCTTCCGCTTGTGGCGCCACGTCCCAAGCCTCCGTCGATCCCATGGAGCCCAAGTCGGGAATGCCCGATTGGGAGATGACGTTCGTTCCGGACCTGCCCGTGGGACATCCGCCCTACGACCGGGTCGACGCCAGCTGGAAGCAGCGCATGGGCACGCCGTACATCTACTTCGAGCACTTCGGCAACTACAACGAGACCGGCTCCCTCATCCCGACGCTGCACCGCGAACTGGTCAGCCAGGGACTCAAGCCGGCCGGCCCGCCGTTCTGCCTCTTCTACGACGACCCGGCGACCACCCCCACCATGGAACTCCGGTCCCGGGCGTGCATCCCGATCGGTGGAGCGCGCTCCCCGAAGGCGCCGCTGCATTACGAGGTCCTTCCCGAAGCCACGGTCGTCTACGCCTTCGTCTCGGGGGCCTACCCGGACGTCCCGCGCGCGTACCCGCAGATCTGGAACTTCCTGGACCGCATGAACTGGACCATCGACGGTCCGATTCGACACACGTACATGGTTCCTCCCGGGGAGAACCCGGAGCCCGACGCGCTGCTCTGCGAGATCCAGGTCCCCGCTGCGCAGCGCCCCTAGAAGGCCGCGCGACGGAGAGCGGACCTGATCTTCGACGCCTCGAGTCCGAGAGCACGGCACGGCGCGTTCCACGGGTCCACTGCGCTGCTGCGTGCTGGACGCCAACCCGCGATCGGGTTCGGGGTGAGCACGTGCGGATCCGCCGTTCGTGGCGCAAGGTCCGAGCCGCGACGCACGCGAACGATTCCGCGCGTCGGTACGCCGTCAACCACCGAGAAGCCCTGCGGCTTCCGGCGGATACACACAGAGCACTTCGAAACGGTCGCCGGTGCGACGCCCGCGCAGGCGATCGCCGATCATCAGATCCGCGCCGATCGGGGGTTCCAATCGCACGGCGTGATGCTCACCTTCGCGGTCCGCGAGCACCGGCGCGATCGGCGCAGGTGAGATGACTTCGTAGAGTTCGCCGACCGCGTCCTCGTCCGCGGCGGGCACGCGTTTCACGACATCGGCGATGCGTGGCAAGTTGGCGTCGAGACCTTCGAGCCGTTCGCGGAAGTCCGCGTGCAACGGAAGGGCGTGGTTCTCCTGCGCCCAAGGACAGAACGCACGCAGGGCTGCGATCAACGCGTGGGCCTCGTCGGCGTCCTTCAACGCGCGTTGTTCGGGGACCCAGAACGCCGTGAAGCGCAGGAGCGCGGATGCATCGAGCTCGTCGACGACCCCCAGCGCGGCTCCGAACTTGGACAGGTGCTGCAACGACGCATAACGCTCCGCGGCTTGTGGGTCTTCGCGTCCGATGTCCCACACGAACTCCTGGACCAACGCACCGACGACGCCGGGGAAGTCGGGCGCCGGTGTGTCGGGTTCCTCATCGCCGGGTGCGGCGGAAAGGCACAAATCGTGCTCCAGGTCCGAAATCAGGGCTTCGAGGTCGCGTCCGGCCGCGCGTCCTTGGTCGAACGCCGCCAGGGCCGCGCGTGGATCCTTGGGGGCATCCTCGAGCACCTTGCCTTCGCGCGCGAGGAACAACCATGCATGCGTGAGGGTCGTGCGCGCAACGATCAGGTCGACGTCCGTGTCGAACGCGATCTCGTCCAGCATGAGGCCCAGCACGTCGCCTGCACCGTGTGCGATGCGCCCGGGATCGAACGGGGCCGCCTTCAAACGCGCGAGCAGATCGTTCACCCGTTCGCGCGTCCAACCACCCGCGATCAACAGGTCGTGCGTGTCCTGGATCGGGTTCTCCGCAACCGTCGCCGGAACGGACTCGGTGTCCGTTCGCGCTGCGCGGAAGAACATCGTCTCCAGTTCGAGTTGAGAGACGCGCACGATCGTCACGCCGTCGTTGCGAATCGCTGCCAGGTCGCGCTCGAGCGCTTCGAGCAGCGTGCCGCCACGGAAGATCCCCGCGGCGCGAGAGATCAGGTACGCACCACCGTCCGTCGGGAACAACCGACCAACGATCAGGTCCCCGGCCGGCAACAACGGCTGCCCGGGTTCGGTGCGAATCGGATAGGCGCCGAAGCCGCCCAGGTCCTCGACCCACATCGTCCCGTTCTGCGGTTCCTGAACGGAGAAGATGCCCGTGATCGACTCGAGCAGTGCGCGTTCCAGGTCCTCGGCGTCCTCGGCCTCGACCGTGACCTTCCTGCGCCAGGCGTCCAAGCGCTTCTCCAGGATCGTGCCCAGCAAGGACGGGCTGTGGCGCTCGAGCACCATCCATTCCAGGTGCCGTTGGGCTGCGCTCAGGGCGGCGCCAGGATCCTCGAGATCGGGGGTGGTTCCGAAGAACTCCGGAAGGCTCGCCGCCTGTTCCCCAAGGAGTACGGGATCACCGTGAACGAGGTCCCGATAGACCAAGAGAGCTTGTTCGATGTCGTCGTGTCGGATCATGATCGGCCTTGCGGGCGAACAGGATAAGACCCGGCGCCTCGAC
>JAJDEX010000341.1 GCA_029259575.1 Planctomycetota bacterium
TGGGCTGCAAGGAGACTTGCAGCCGCTTTTTTCTAACGGCTGAGGTCTGGACTTTCGCGGCTTCTGGGGCGTGCTGGCGCTTGCGTCTGGCGCTTTTCCCGGAAGGCGGCGAGGCGTTCGGCGCGGGCTGCTTCCGCCTGCTCGGCGAAGGTGCGCGCGTTGTCCTCGAAAGGGTGCCCGGCTTCGTAACCCCAGAGCAGGGCGAGCGCGCGCTCGGGAAGTTCGGGGATCAGCTCGGGATGTTCGAGCACGATGTCGCCCCAGTACTGCATGCGCCGACCACGTGCGATCACGAGCGCGTGAACGTGGTTCAGGAAGTCCAGGTAGACGCGACCGGTGCCCTGTTCCTTGCAGACCTCGCGGCTGCGACCGAGCCCCAGGTCGATCGTCTCGTCCATCCCGACGTTGAACTGGGTCGATGTGAAACACGGCAGGAGCTGATCGAACAGGTCCTCGAGGAACGGCAACACGCGCGGTTCGGTCGGGCAGAGTCCGAACGGCTCCGGCTGACGCGCGAAGGCGTGCTCGACACCGTCGGGGCATTCGGCCAGGTGTGCGTATGCCGGATGCGTGAGCCAGCGGTGCATGTGGCCGAACGCGTTCTGGTTCGGGACCAATTCCACGCCGCGCGCTGCGCAATAGGCGTCCAGGTCTCGGATCTCCGACGGCTTGAAGGGGCTGGAGTCCCGCCAGACATTCTCGTGGCCCTCGTATGCGAACGTGTGCTCCATGTAGAGCTGCAGCTGATCGATCTTGCACTCGGCCAGCACGTCGACCGTGTTCCGCAGCCATTCCATGCTCGGGACGCGGTCACGACTGACATCCAGCATGACGCCGCGGGGCGCGAGGTCCGGGTGGTCCTCGATCACGACATGGGGGAGCGGATGACCACCACGCAGGATCTGCGCCAACGTTCGCGCCGCGTGATCACGGCCCCTGGCCGTGGGGGCGGTGGCGCGCACTCCGTTGGCATCGATCTCGAGGCGGTAGGCCTCGTCGCCGGGCCCTGCCACCGACCCCAACTCGAACGCAACAGCGGCCGACGACCCACTGCAGTCCAGCTCGAGGACCCTCCGCAGCGCCAGGGCACCTGCGGATTCGGATGGCAGTCCTGCGACGTGCAGCGTCCCCGGCGGAGGTGACCAGTCACCTTCACCGAGGACGATGGAGCGCGGAACCGGAACGAGTCGGTCCGCCAGATCGGAGCCCATGAGGTTGCGTCAGCGCAGGTCAGGGGCCGCTCGAATCAGCGACTCGAGAGAATGCGATGCGTCGTCTTGTCGTCACGCCCCGCCATCAGGATCTGGAGCGTCCCGTCGCGGCTCAATTCCGCGAGGTGGATGTCCTGGACCGGAATGGACGTGTACTCGAAGCTCGGATCGCTCGAGAGTCCGGTGTCCGCGGCGTTGTAGCGAATGCGTACGCCGTACTCACCGCCCGTGATGAAGTCGGCGCGGCCGTCACCGTTGAGGTCGCGCGCTTCGCACGAGCTCGAGTCGTCGCTGGCGAAGGTCGCCACCAATTCGAAGAACCCTCCTCCCAGTCCGTGCCAGATCTCGTCGGAGCTGAACGTCGCCACGCCGAGGTCGAGGTAGCCGTCGTTGTTGAAGTCGGCCAACGCCAAGTCGCGCGAGTGGGACAGACCCAAGGTCTGCTGCACGAGCTCGAAGATCCCGTTGCCCATGTTCAGCCAAACCGCATCGGAGATGTTGTTCTGATGGGCGAACACAAGGTCGAGGCTGCCGTCACAGTCGAGGTCGGCGACGACGACGTCGCGCGACGATTCCGGACTCATCTGCTGGCCGGAGGAGATGAACTGGACCCATTCGCAGGGCGGTACCTTGTCGCCGGGTCCACCGTCGCCAAGCGGCTCCACGGGGGGCGGGAAGCCGATGTTGAAGAGGACCACGTCCGCGCGCGTCCGCGGGCGTGCGAACACCAGGTCGGGGAAGCCGTTGCCGTTCAGATCTCCGACACCGATCGCGTTCACGTCCTCGATGAAGGGCATGTTGATGCAGGGAATGGTGAACACGCCCGTGCCGTCGTTGCGATACATGAGAGCCGGACCCGAGAGGACCGCGACGACCATGTCGAGGTCACCGTCCAGGTCCATGTCGTGGAGCAGGATGTCCTGGGTCCGTGTCAGCGGAAGGACGAGGACTGCGGGCGGGCTGAACGTGCCATCGGCCAGGCCGTAGTACAGCGTCACATGCTCGGTGCCGCCGATGGCGACGTCCGCGATGCCGTCCCCGTTCAGGTCGCCCTCGGTGATGACTTCGGCGACACCCATACCCAGGTCGAGGCCGGTACGTTCCAGGGGCTCGTAGTCCCCCCAAGTGCCGGACAAGGAACCGCGCCAGACCCGTGTGTCTGCACCGTCCACGACGAAGTCCGGATCACCGTCGCGATCGATGTCGCCTGAGGTGATGTGGCGCATGCCGTCGGTGGCGATGTCCTGGGACCGCGGAAGGAAGGCACCGCCGCCGGCACCGAGGTTCAGGATCAGCTGCATGCCTCCGGTCGCGACGTCGCCCATGGCCCGCGCGAGGTCCGGCAGGCCGTCGCCGTCGACGTCGAGGATCGCCACCGCGAGGGTGGACCCGTCCTCGTCACCGAGGGCTTGTTCGATGTAGCCGGCCTCACCGACGCTCATGCCGAGCACGTCGACACCGTCCTTGGCCAGGACGTAATCGAGGTCGCCGTCCCGGTCGATGTCCGCGATGGCCACGTGACGGGTCGGGGTGGCGGACTGGCTCTGACCGCCGGTGGTGAGTTGACCGAAGCCGCCCAGCAGGATCTGGTCGTTCCCGTCCGTGGCGCTGATCACGTCGACGATGCCGTCGCCGTTCACATCGCCGGCCGCCAATGCGTTGCACGCGATGGAGGAGTGGCTCACGAGCGCGTCGAAGCCGAGCGTCGCAAGGTTCCGATAGCTGTGAACGCCTTCCGTGTCGCCGACGACGATGTCGACGAAGCCGTCCTGGTCCAGGTCGACACCGAGGATCGCCGTGGTGGTGTTGGTGGCCTCGAGCAGGAATCCGTTGCTGAGCGTGACGTCGCCGTGGCCGCTGCTGTTCGTGAGGAACACGACGTCCTCGACATCTCGACCCACCAGGATGTCGGGGTGACCGTCGCGGTTGACATCGGCTTGGCCCAGCGCCGTGGGCAATCCGTTGAAGCTATGTGCGTACTCCGACACGAAGGTTCCGTCGGGTTGCCCGAGCAGGACTTCGACGCTGGACGACTGGCCTTTGCCGAGCCCCGCTTGGCCCGGCCCGAGTTCCCTCAGGATGGGTGCGTTGCCGACCGTGCGCACGAGGTCCAGCAGTCCGTCGCAATCGAGGTCGACGAGGAGGACGTGGTCGGAGCGATCCTCGAACTTGGTGACCAGGTCGGGCCCGGAAACGAATCCGGGGACCAGGTCGAGCGGAGTGCCCGCGGGGAATGCCGGACCGTCGGTGACGAGATCTCGGATGTGACCGGTGTCGACCGAGTTCAGTGCGGAGGGGGAGCCGGCGGAGACCTCGGCCAGGTTGAACTTCTTGCGCGACTTGAGTCGCGGGTTCGCGCCCAGCACGACGCGCACCTGGTTGGCCGAATCCGTGAGAGCCACGGTGGCTCCTGCGCCGAACTCGTCGTCGACGATCGCCAGGAGGAAGTCGTCGATCGTGGCCTGGTCCAAGCGCAGCGTACGGTTGAACTGCATGCGCAATTCGTCACCTGCATCGGCAACTCCGTTCTGGTTCAGGTCCAGGTAGACCACCGAGGTCGGCGACGGGTTGCTGGTCGCGCCGAGGCTGATGCTGCCTCCGTTGGACTTGAAGAAGCAGCCAGGCAGGAGGGCGGCGAGGGCAGCGATGGAGACTGTGGAGCGCGTTGACGTGAGTCGCATATCGGACAAGCTGTTGATGAGGTGCGTCCCGACGAACTGGATCGCCGTCGGAACAGACCCACGATAGCGCGCGACCCCCTGGAACGAGGGTTGCGGATCGTGAATTCGAGGAGCCCGTTCTGGGCGCCCTGTCAGGCGCGATCCTGGGGTTCCACGTCCACGAGGTGGATCAGAACGGTCCCGTCCGGGAGTTCCCTGGACGGATCCTCCTCGAGGACCGAGAGCTTGCCACCCTGGGCCAAAGTCATGAGCGGGACGCTGTTGTTGCCATGGATCGCGTTCAGATCGGACAGCAGGAACTCGGGGGAGAGCGGCGTGGCCTTGATCTGGGCACCCGCTGCCATGCGCCGGTTGAGCTCCGCGAACCCGAGGCCTCCGAACAGAGGTCGGCCGCGCATCTCGGCGGCGCCGTCCTCGTTGCCACCGGCGGTGAGCTGGAAGACCCCTGCACGACCGAAGTACTCGACGAAGTTCATGGTGGCCAGTCGGTTGACCTCGTCGTTCGGCGTCATGGCGAGCATGCGTCCGAGCCCGCCCATGGGAATGCGTTCCACCGCATGGTCCGCGACGACGTCCACCCAGACTGCGCGCAGGCCCTCCAGACGCAATCGGGCGATGCGCTTGCGGTTCGTGTCCGCGATGACCACGCGTATGTCCTGGGCCTGCAGGGTGCGAGCGAGCGCTTCCCCGAACGGTCCACCTCCGACCAGCAAGCAGCCGCGCGGATCCTCCTCGGACAATCCCAGTCGACGTGCCAGCGGTGAGGCCGTGAGTCCATAGACGAGCACGGTGCCGATGATGACCAGGAAGGCCAGCGACGGGAGAGCTTCCGCACCTTCGACGATCCCTTCGAGGCGCGTGGCGAACAGGGCTGCCACGGCTGCCGCGACCACCCCGCGCGGCGCCATCCAACCTGCGAAGATCTGCTCCTGGCGGCTGAAGCCGGACTTCCAGAGGGAAACGGCCGTAGCGGCGGGGCGCACGATGAAGATGAGCGCGGCCAAGAAGGCGAACGAGCCGGGTGTGAGTGCTTTCAGATCATCCAGCTCGACGCGCGCCGCCAACACCAGGAAGAGCGCCGAGATCAGGAGGACGCGCAGGTTCTCCTTGAACTCGACGATGTGGCGAACCGAGACTCGCCGCTGATTGGACATGACGACGCCCATCAGCGTCACGGCCAGGAGTCCTGCCTCCGCCTGGAGGTGATCCGCGAGCGCGAACACGCCAAGCACGAACCCGAGGGTGACCGGACTCTGCAGATGGTCGGGGATCGCGTGCCGTTGCAGCGGAATCACCAAGGCGTAGGCCCCGAGGAATCCGACGACCGCACCGATAGCGCTGGTCTTCAAGACACCGACGACCACGCTGCCGGCTCCGCTATCGGGTCCGGTGTCCGCGATCGCGTGCAGGACGAGGACCGCCAACGTGGCACCGATGACGTCCGCGACGATGCCCTCCCACTTGAGCACGGGGCCGATGTCGCCCTTGGGTCGGACGTGGTTCAGCAACGGCCCGACCACCGTCGGTCCGGTCACGGTCAGGATCGCGCCGAGCAGGATCGCGAGTTCCAGCGGCAGGTCGGCGAGGAACATGCCAGCCACCGTGGCCAGGGTCCACGTCACGAGGACTCCGATGGTGCACAGACGAAGGACCGCCCCCCCGATCGTCTTCAGCTCTCGCAGATCCAGGGTGGAGCCACCCTCGAACAGAATGACCGCCACCGCCAAGGACACGAGCGGCTGCAGGAGGTTCCCGAGCATGAGGTCGGGATCGACCCAGCCGGTCATCGGTCCGGCGGCGAGCCCGACCAGCAGCAGGACCAGGATCGACGGCAGGTGCAGGCGCCAGGCGAGCCATTGCGAGGCCATGCCTGCGACGGCCAGGCCGCCCAAGGTCAGGATGAGAGTGTGGGTGTCCATGGGGCCGCGTCCTCGCGGTGCCAGAGCCTAGCGATGCGCGAGGTCCGATACCCCAGCTTTTGCACGGGGAGGGTGGGATCGCTGGCGGCCTTCACCGGATGCATCTTTGCCGGGTCCGGTGGGGTGAGCGGAGGGGGAGTCCGGATGAGCCGGGTTCGACCCCGGGCGGCCACGACCCGAGATGCGCGTGGGTCGTCGGTCGGACCGGGGCGAAGGGCCGCGAAATCGAACGGCTGGAGGGTCCGAGGCGGTGACGCGTAGGGGCTACCGGGAAGGGCTACCTATTGTTTTCGATGTCGGAGCCTTCCCCCCGGCGCCGGGCCAGCTATCAATGTCGCCCCCGCTCCGTTCCCAAGAACTTCCAACCCCTAATCATGCAACGTTTCGCCATTCCGGCCGTCCTGCTGGCCCTCTGCACCTCCGCCGCATTCCTTCCCGAGACCAGCGTGCCCTACGACGGTCCGACCGGTGCGTTCACCGTCGATACCGGTCACTCCGCTGTGATGTTCCGTATCAAACACATGGACGTCGCCTACAACTACGGTCGGTTCAACGAGTTCAGCGGCGCGCTGACGCTCGACGCGAAGCCGGCGAACTGCAAGGTCGAGATCACGCTCCGGACGGGCTCGGTCGACACCAACGACGAGAAGCGCGACGGCCACATCATGAGTGGGGACTTCCTCGGCGCCGAGGACTTCCCCGAAGCGACGTTCACCTCGACCAAGGTCGCCGTGAAGGACAAGACCTACACCGTGACCGGTGATCTCGCGCTGCACGGCAAGACGAAGGAGGTCACCTTCGACATGGAGATGACCGGATTTGCTGCGGAGACGCGCATGGGTCCGAAGCTCGGCTTCGAGGGTCGGCTCGAGATCGACCGTCGCGAGTTCGGCATCGAGACCTACCCGAACGAAGCGCTCAGCGACAAGATCACGTTGATCCTCGCCATCGAAGCCAACGGGGTCGAGTAGGCCGCGTGTTCGAGGTCCCGCCCGAGGTCTGGACGGCCTGCCTGTTCGTCGTTCCGTGGGTCGTTCTGGGCTGGCAGCCCTGGCGCTCCAACGAGCCACGCACGGGAGCCGTGGCGAATGCCTTGGCTCCCGTGTTGGCCGCGGGGATGGTGTTGCACGGATTGCACGCAATCCCGGATCTGCCCCCGACCTATTCGAAGGACTGGCTGCCGCTCGCCATTCCGATCGCAGGCGTCCTGGGTGTGTTGTCCGTCCGCAAGTTTGGCCTCGCCACGCTCGGCACCGCGCTCCTCGTGATGGGCTGGACCTGGTTCGCGTTCTCGCGCAAGCGGGAGACGCGTTGGGCCGAGGATCACGCCCTGCTCCGGACGCTCGCCCTGTGTGGCGCCGGGGCCATCCAGGCCGTGATGCTCTGCGCAGGATCCCGACGGATCGCCAAGGGTCCCGGTCCGGCGCTAGCTCTGCTCGTGACGTTGTCGGTCACCGGTTGGCTGGTGGGCAACCAGTTCTTCGCCAGCGGCGGCGCCGTGCTCGGAGCTTGCAGCGCGGGCGTCGGACCGCTGGTCGCGTTGGCCTGGCTGCGCAAGGACTGGAACGTGCTGGCGGGTTGGTTGCCGCCCTTGGCCCTCCTGACGTTCGCCGTCCCCGTGCACTGCTGGGCGGACAACCTCTCGCGCAGTGCGAGCTTGGGTGAGGGACCTTGCACGCTGCTCGTGCTCGCGCCGCTCGCTGCGCTCCTCCCGGGTGAGGGACGACGCGTCGAGGCCTTGCGCTGGATCTTGACGATCGCTGTCCTGGCCGGCGCGGTCGCCTGGGGTTGGCCCGGTTCCTCGGCCGATCCCTACGGATACTGAGGTCGAGAGGCAGAGTGCGGCAGGGAACTCTCATCCCCTGCCGCGATCGGCGGCCCCGATCGGTACGCCCGAGATCTCATGGCGCGTCGAACGGTCTGTCTGTCTGCCGAACGGTTGGTCCTTCGTCGCCCGCGGACGCCGAGAAGGGAGTCGTCCAACCGATGAACTCAGCGTAGGCCGAACGCGCCGTTCTCGCTCGGAAAGCCGTGCGTCGTGCATCGATGTGGTCCCCGTTGCGCTCCGCAACGAACGAGCCCCGGCATGACAGAATCATGACGGGGCTCGCGAAGAGATCGAAGCTACGATCAATCGCCCGCAGCTTGCCCGGTGCCGCAGGATCCACAGAACTTCGCGTCGACCGACATGGCTTCGCCGCATCCGGTGCAGAAGCGGCTGCCCTCGGGCGCTTGCTTCTTCAACGCTTCGCCACAAGCGCTGCAGAACTTGCCCGCGGACACGTTGGAGTTGCAGGCTCCGCAGGTGACCCCGGGGGCCGCTGGAGCGAGGGATTCGCCGCCCCGGTTGTCGCGGACGAGCATCTGGGCAAGGCCCATGCCGATGCCGAGTCCCGCGCCACCCATCAGGCCGCCGCCGGTCGCGTCGCCACCGCCGCCAGGCCCGCCGCCTTTGGCCATGCCTTCGCCTGCTCCCATCAGAGCCTTGCCCGCTGCGAACTTCTGGTAGCCGTCCACGCCACCGACGGTCTTCAGGTAGGCCGCGTCGCGATAGAGGGCCTTCAGGTTGTCCGCGTCCTCCTCGTCGATCCCGACGACGAAGTTGCCGAGTCGCACGATCGAAACGCCATAGCTGGCGACGTGCTGAGCCAGGCCACCGATGACGTCGGCCTCGATCTCCTCGGTGTAGGCACCGCTGGTCACGTCCAGCAGCGGCCACTTGTTCTTCACGCACATCTCGGCGATGCGGTCACGAATGACTTTGAGCACCTGCTCCTTGAGCCACGCCTTGACCATGTAGGACTCGGCGCGGCCCATGCCGACCAGGCCCACCACGAGCTTCTCGGGGTCGTCGACGCGGAAGCTGAACTCTCCGTGAACCATTGTCTCGACGGGCACGCCGCTCTTGGGATCCTCGACGTGACCGATGCGACCCCCGAACTTGATGCCGGCGTGCTCGCGCGTGTTGACGAAGAACACCTCGCTGATGAACACGTTGCCGCCCGTGAAGCTGTCGACCAGGTTCGACAGGAAGGGCAGGTTCGACGAGTCGAGCGTGTAGCGCCCAGGCTCCATGATCCGGACGATCTTGCCGTCCCGGAAGAAGATCGCTCTCTCGTCCGCCTCGACGGTGAGCTGCGACTTCATGGGGATCGTCGGGTCCGGGTGCTTCCAGACGACTTGGGCCTTCGCGCCGTCGGGGCGCGCGACCATCATTTCCTGGGTTCCGCGACGGAACCAATCGATGACGCCCATGGGAGAGCTCCTTGCAGATGGGTCAGGGGTGGTTCTGGATTCGCGACGGCTGCGCGGGCCAGGGGATGCACGGATCCGGCAGAATGCGGGCCGGTTCGGTGGGTAGGTCGGGTGACGTACGCCGGAGTCTAAGGAACATTCGATGGGGACGCAGGAGCACGAGGCCAGCATCACGGAAGGCGCGCAGGGTCCGCCTGGCGCTGCGGACGAGGTCATTCACGAGGAACCGGAGCTCCGGGACTTCGACGGAACGCGCGCGGACCTGTCCTGTGACACGTGCAACGCGGCCTTGCGCTGGGACCCCGTGAAGGACGCCCTGGCCTGCGACTACTGCGAGACCACGCGCACGGTCCTGCGCGATTCGCGGACGATTCTGGAACGTCCCCTCACGGCGGATACCGAGGGGTTGCGGGGACTGGGCATCGCCACGCGCTCGGTGCGCTGCAACGAATGTGACGCGAGCGTCGCGCTCGAGGCCTCCGTGACTGCCAGCACCTGTGCTTTCTGCGGATCGTCGGCCATCCTCGAGCAAGGTGAGAACCGCAACCTGATCCGACCCGAGTCGCTCGTTCCGCTGGACGTGGGCTTGGACGATGCTCAGCTGGCCCTGCGCAAGTGGGTGAAGGGACTCTGGTTCCGCCCCGGCGCGCTCAAGAATCTGGATCGCTTCGAGGCGACCGGCATCTACCTGCCCGCGTGGACGTTCGACGCGGACGTGCACTCGGACTGGAGCGCCGATGCTGGGTACTACTACTGGGTCACCGAGACGTACACGACCCGGGTCAACGGCAAGAACGTGAGACGCACCCGCCAAGTACGAAAGGTGCGCTGGGTGCCCGCGTGGGGCGAGCGCGACGATGCTTACAACGACGTGCTCGTGCTGGGCTCGCACGCGATCTCGACCGAACTCGCGCGCGAGTTGGGGGATTTCGACCTCGGCGCACTCGTTCCCTACCGCGCCGAGTACCTGGCCGGTTGGCGGGCGGAGGAGTACCAGGTCGACCTGCAGGGATCCTGGGAAATGGGCCGCGGCGTCATCCAGGACTCCCAGGAACGCCGCTGCAGCGGCGACGTCCCCGGGGACACCCAGCGCTTCTTGCGCGTGCAGAATCACATCACCGGCGTGCACTGGAAGCATCTGCTCGTGCCGGTCTGGACCGTCAGCTACCGTTTCGGCGGCAAGTCCTGGCCCGTGGTCGTGCACGGCCAGTCCGGCAAGGTCGTCGGCCGAGCTCCGCTCAGCTGGTGGAAGATCCTGGGCGTCACCGTGGGGATCCTGGCCCTCATCGCTGCCGTGTTCGTCGTGCTGATCGCGACCGGCGTAGTCGCAGGCTAGAGGTTCCGCCTTCCCAGCACGGAATCGTCACGGTGATGGGGCGCTTCCGGCGCCCGTCGAAACGGACTCGGACTTCGGTGCGGGCGTAGCAGGGGCCTGGACAGCCCTCCCTCCGTCGCAGGTGAGGTCCGTTGCGTGC
>JAJDEX010000342.1 GCA_029259575.1 Planctomycetota bacterium
GGATGGGATGCCGGTGACATCAAGGGTGCCGGCAACATCGAGATCTTGCTCAACACGGCACCTTGCCCGCCCGACGGCTACACGATCACCTGTGATCCCAACAGCAATCACTACGCCGGTGACTACGTCAAGCTGAACACCAGCTCGTTCGGCAGCGGAATCGGTTCCAACTTCCACCTGGAAGCCACGGACGGCCCGCCCGACGAGTTCGGGTTCTTCATCATCTCGGCAACGGCCACGAATGCGCTTCCCGTCTTCAACGGCATCCTTTGCCTCGACAACCCCACGGGTCGTTACAACTCGCTGGTCGCGGTCAATCAAGGGCTGCCGCAGTTGAACTCCATCGGGCAGTTCGATGCGTCCGGTGTGATGCAGAGCATCAGCGGCAACGCGACGTCGTCCGGTGGCTCCGGTTTCGACGTTCCGTCCCAGCTCCCCTACTCGCCCGGTGGACAGCTGATCCTTCCGGGAGACACGTGGAGTTTCCAGTTCTGGTACCGCGACCAGATCGCTCCGCTGCCCAACCCGGGCAGTTCGGCCAACTGGTCCAACGTGGCGAACGTGCAGTTCTAGAGCTGCGAGTGTCTGCGCTCCTGGCGGCTCCCTAGCGAACCGCCAGGCTGCACAAGAACAACGGGGGCGTCACCTTCTGGTGACGCCCCCGTTGTCGTGGGTGCGGCGTGCCGGAGAACCGGATCGCCGCATCCTTCTGCTCGGGCCATTCGCTCTGGGCCGATGCTCGCCGTCTAACCGGCGAATCTCGTGGCTCGAACGCCGAGCACCATCAGGGAAAGAAGACCTCGATCGTGTTCGAGAAGTTGGACGAGCTACCGGGGTTCGGAAGCGGCGGGATCTGATCGCGGAACCAGACCTGGAAGAACCAAGTCTCCTGGGAACCGATCACCTGACCACCGGGTGCGTACGGCAACTCGAGCGGAACGTCGAACCCCGAGCCGGATCCGGATGTGCCGACGATGTTCTGCATCACGCCGTTCGCGTCGAACTGGCCCAACGAGTTCAACTGGGGCAAGCCCTGGTTGATGGAGACCTGCGTGTTGTACCGACCTTGCGGCGTCGCCAAGCAGAGGATGCCGTTGAACACCGAAACGTTGGCGGAGCCGTCGGAGGAGATGAGCACGAACCCGAACTCTCCGACGGGACCGTTGGTCGCTTCGACTCGAAGGTCGCTGCCGACCCCCGTTCCGAAGCTGCTCGTCTCCAGCGTCACGGAGCCACCTTGATAGTGCTGGTTGGCCGGATCGCACGCGACGGTGATGGTGCCGCCCGGCAGGCAAGGCGCGTTCAGGCGGACGACCTCCATCGTGCCGGCGCCGATCGAAGACATCCAGCCGCCGACCTGGACCAAGTATGGCGCTCCGGACGCGGCCCCGAGGACGGTGACCTCGGACCCGAGGCTTCCACCCGGACACGTGGTGTTCCCACCAGCGACGAGGCACGTCGCGGAACATCCGGTTCCGGCATGCACACTGAGCGTGGAATCCAGCGTTTGCCCGCAGATCGAGAACATGAAGTCCCCGTCACAGCCGGCCGTCCACTGGTAGAACACGTCGCTGTTGGGGGGCGTGAGGCCCTGGCCCGGCGAACAGACGATCAAGTTGCCGCCGATGAATCCCGAGGTCGTCGAATCCGTGGTGTCGAACGCGAACGAGCCCTCGCCCTGGATCGGGCTGGGCGAAGCGCACGTGTCGTTGGCCGGAGGAGGGTTGGCCAGAGTCACGTTCAAGCTGCCCGGTCCGGGGAACTGGGTCTGTCCCCAACCACCCAGTGCGATCAGGTAGGTCACGCCGGCCGGCACTCCCGCCAAGGTCACCACGCTCTCGCCGTTGACCCCACAGGGGCCGGTCGAGTTGCTCGCAAGGCACGTGGCGGAGCAGTCCCCGCCCAGGTGAACGGTCATCTGGGTATTGGCCCCATCGCCGCAGTTGTCGAACTGATAGGCACCCGCCACGTTCGAGGTCCAGGCGAAGAAGACGTCGTTCTGGGGCGGAAGCGCGCCCATGCCCACCTGGCACAGCACGGCGTCACCGCCGTTGAAGCCAGAGGTCGTCGCGTACGTCCGATCGTGGGGCCAGGAGCCCACGCCCGAGATGACCTGCGCAGTCGAGCAGTCGTCGTTGGCCGGAGGACCCGGCGTCAGCGAGACGTTGAGGTTCCCGGTCGCACCGGCGTAGAGGGAGTTCGACCAATCGGCGATCTGAATCAGATACACGTCACCGGCCTGGACACCCGTAACCGCGACCAGGCTCTCACTTGCCGTCTGGCACGGTCCCAGGTCGTTCGAGGCGAGACAGGTGGCATTGCAGTCTCCGCCCACGTGGACGTTCATGACCGTATCGATACCGTCCCCGCAGTTGTCGAACGTGACGTCACCCGCGACCGTGGACGTCCACGCGAGGAACACGTCGCGCGACCCCGAAAGGGTTTGTGCGTTGTTGCACACCACCGAATCTCCCCCATCGAATCCAGTGCTGCTCGCGTTGGTTCGGTCGTAGGCGAACGTTCCCAGTCCCGTGACGAGGCTCGGCGTCGCGCAGGTGTCGTTCGCAGGCGGAGCCGGCGCCAGGGTGACGTTCAGACTGCCGAGCCCACCGAAGATGTTGTTGCTGGACCAATCCCCGATTTGCACGAGGTAGACATCTCCGGGGTTCACGTTGTAGACGGAAACCGCGCTCTCCCCAGCGGTTTGGCACGGAGACCCGTCACCGAAGGCGAAGCACGTCGCCGTGCAGTCGCCTCCGTCATACACGTTCATGATGGTGTCCGTCCCCTCACCGCAGTTGTCGAAGCGGAACTGCCCGGCCATGGCCGCCGTCCACGCGAAGAAGACGTCGCGATAGGGACCGGAGTCAGCCTGTGCGGTCTCGCAGTTCACCGACCCAGCGGTGAAGCCGGTCGTCGTCGCGAACGTACGATCGTACGGGAAGCTCCCTAGTCCCGAGACCGCGGCTGCGCTCGA
>JAJDEX010000343.1 GCA_029259575.1 Planctomycetota bacterium
GCCGCGGGCGAGCTCGCCGCCGGGCGCATCCTGATCGACGACACGCCAGGCCTGTCCATCATGGCGATCCGCAGTCGTGCACGGCGTGCCAAGCACAAGCACGGGCTCGACATGATCGTTATCGACTACCTGCAGCTGATGACCGCCAAGGCGGAGAGTCGCCAGCAGGAGATCAGCGTCATCAGTCGACAGCTCAAGGAGCTCAGCCGCGAGCTCGAGGTGCCCGTTCTGGCGCTTTCGCAGTTGAGTCGCCAGGTCGAGAACCGCGAGAACAAGCGTCCGCAACTGTCGGACCTGCGGGAATCGGGCTCGATCGAGCAGGACGCCGACGTCGTGCTCATGCTCCACCGCGAGGAGTACTACAACGAGACCGAAGAGAACCGTGGCAAGGCCAAGATCATCATCGCCAAGCAACGCAACGGCCCGACCGGCGAGGTCGAGCTGCAGTTCCGCGGCAGCATCCTGCGCTTCGAGAACCCCGAGCCCAGCGTGGCCGAGACGATCCTCTCCTGATCGCTCGCGCTTCCGACACGCTCAAGCTCCCCACCCTCCGCATCGAACCGCTCCCCATGTTGGTCGCCGCTCTACGGACGTTCGTTCTTGCGTGCCTCGTCGCTCTGCCTTCCAGCTCGGTGACGTGGGCCCAGGAACTGCCCGATCCTGCATTGTTCGACCGCATCGTCGTCGAGGCCAAGGTCGTCGGGCTCGTCAGTCAGCCGGAAGAGGTCATCCTGCGTGCCCTCGGCGTGAAGATCGGAGCTCCCGCCCCCGACATGCGCAGCGAGCGGCGCATCGAGAGCGTGTTCCAGTCCTACGGCGTCTTCGTCGATGGCGAGCCCAAGGTCAAGTCCGTCCCTGGCGGTCTGTCCATCACGTTCCACGTGAAGGAGTTCGAGGTCGACCTCGAGCCGGGGTTCCTCGGCAACGAGACCTATTCGGTCAAGCGGCTGAAGGAATGGGCCGGCCTGACGGGACGCAGCGACCTCTACCTGTACGAGGCCGACGGCATCGTGCACAAGCTGACCGAGGGCTACCGCCAGCAGGGCTTCCATTTCGTCGAGATCGAATGGCTCGCCGGTGGGAGGAGCGAGGACGGTCGCCATCAAGAGGTCATCTTCCTCGTGCGCGAGGGCCCCAAGGTGCGTTGCCGTGGCGTCGAGATCGTCGGCAACACCAGTCTGCCGGCCCAGGGCGTGCTGTTCTGGAAGTCGGGCCTGCGCAACGAAGCCAGGCTCAAGACGAAGGGGCCTGGACTGTTCAGCTGGTTCGGCGGAGTCTTCGAGGAAGAGACCCTGCAGTCGGACCTGATCGCGATGCGCGAGGTCTACCGCAACCGCGGTTTCCTGGACGCCAAGGTCGAGATCGAGCGCCTCGACTTCAACGACAAGCGCAATCGCGTGCGTGTCCACGTGCGCGTCGACGAGGGACCCTTGTACAAGGTCGCCAGCCTCAAGGTGCGCGCCGTCGATCGGTCCGATGCGACCGTCGGTTGGAACGACGTCACCGCGAGCGACCTGAAGACGGTGGATCTCATCATCCCCGCCGGCGAACTCCTGGCGAAGACCGAGCTCAAGCCCGGCGCCGCGTTCGAGCAAGCGCGCTTGAACCACGACCGCGGCGAGATCAGTCGTGCCTACGGCGCGCGCGGATACCTGGAGGCCGGGCTCTTCCTGAACTCGTCCGAGTCGAACGGATTCCGATTCCTGACGCCCAAGGTCCTGTACGACGTCGAGAAGGCCGAGGTGCACGTCACCTACGAGATCGTGCAAGGGCGCCAGCTCTTCATCCACAGCGTCGAGTTGCTCGGCAACCTGCACACGCGCGATCGCGTGGCGCGTCGTGAGATCAGCATGCTCCCGGGTGAGCTCGCGGACCTCGACAAGCTGCACGACAGCCTGGCGCGCCTGCGCGGGTCGGGCTACTACTCCGACCGCCAGGATCCGAGCCACCCCGAGGCCACGTTCCAACTGCGCACCGTCCCGGGCGAGCCCGACCAGGTCGCCGTCGACTTCATCGTCGAGGAGGGTCGCGTCGTCGACTTCCAGCTGTCCGGCGGCGTGGCCAGCGACAACGGTGTCGTGGGTTTGATGTCGCTGACGATGCGCAACTTCGACAGCACGAAGCTGCCCAGAAGTTTCGGGTCGACCTTCGGCGAGATCTACAGCAAGGACGCGTTCCACGGCAACGGCGAGTCCTTGTCCCTGAACGTCTCGCCCGGATCCGAGGTCAGCTTCTGGTCGGCGAGCTACCAGCACCCCGACCTGTTCGGACGTCACTTCGACCGCTGGGGTGGGGGCTTCGAGGCCTTGAACCGCGATCGGATCTTCAGTTCGCACGACGAGGATCGCACGCGCGTGCGCCTCGACACGTCGCGCTACTTCGGCCAGGGCGACCTGGCGATCCGCACCGGTCCGGTGATCCAGCGCATCGAGTACACGGACCTTTCGGCCACCTTCGCGCTGCCGGCGACCTTGACCTTGGCGCCGCTCCACAGCGACTTCCACGGTTGGGAGTTTTTCCTGACGTGGTCGCGTTTGGACAACCGCCAGATCCCGAGGGACGGCTTCTACACCGACCTGCGCACGACCTATTACGGCGGCCCGCTCGGTGGCGACAACGACCTGGTCAAGACCGAGTTCAACCTCGAGGTCTTCCAACCGATCGGCGAGGACCTCGGCGACGCCAGGCCGGGTTGGTACACCTCGTTCGGCGCGGGCTGGGCGGTGCCGTTCGGCGACTCGAACCTGGTCCACTACGGCGAGCGCTTCTTCCTGGGCGGCTCGGTCGATCTGCGTGGATTCGAGTTCCGCGGCGTCGGCCCGAACGACGGCGACTTCTCCTCGGGTGGCGAGGGCATGCTGAAGGGCTCGTTCGAGTACCGCTACCCGATCTACACGACGGCGATCCCGGGCACGTCCCGCCGCCAGGAGGTGCTGCGCATCTCGCCGTTCGTGGACTGGGGCGTCCTGTCCGTGAACCACGACAACCTGAGCTTCAGCCAGCTCCGCTCGTCGGCCGGGGTCACGTTCAGCCTCGTGAACCCGATCCCGATCTCGTTCAGCTTCGGCTGGCCGATCGATCAGGGGATCGGGGACCGGACCGAGGTCTTCTCGTTCCGTCTGTCCCTGCGCTGATCGACCGGGGTATCCACCGGTGTCCCGTTGGCCCATGTCCTGCGGGTCAGCTGCCGGACCTCGACGACGGACCAGGGGGGGCAGGGGAGGCAGGGTGGCCCGATCGGAGCCATGGACGTGCTCCCTGGGAGCCCACGGGGGCCCGCGCTTGACCCTGTCCAGGCGGGCGGCTACACCGTCTGTCCGGGATGCGCTCCCTATGCGCCGGACTCCGCTCCGTAGGAGACCAGAACGACCCCTGTCGGGCCGACCCATGACTTCGCGAACCCTGTCCGAGATTGCCGAACTGTGCGGCGCCGAGTTGATCGGCGACGGCACCCGGATCGTGCATGGCCCCGCCAGCTTGGCCGAGGCCAGCTCCGACCACGTCAGCTTCCTCGCGGAGCCCCGCTATCGCGAGCAATTGCTCGGGACGCAGGCAGCCGGTGTCCTCGTCGAAGCCGACTTCGAGTCCACGCGCGACGACCTGACGCTCCTGCGTTGTGCGAACCCCAGCCGCGCCTTCAATCGCATCGTGTTGGCGTTCGCGCAACCCCAGCCGGCTTGCGAACCCGGGGTGCACCCGACGGCCGTCGTCGCTCCCGACGTTGAGCTGGGCGAAGGCGTCCACGTCGGGCCGCTGGTCGTGATCGGACCTGGCTCGGTCATCGGAGCCCATGTGGTCCTGCACGCCTCCTGCGTCATCGGCGCGGGCGCGCGCATCGGGGCGCGGACCGTGCTCTACCCGAGCACCGTGCTCTATCCCTTCGTCGAGATCGGCGAGGACTGCATCTTGCACGCGGGCGCTGTGCTCGGTGCTGACGGCTTCGGGTTCGAACCGACCGCCACGGGTTGGGACAAGACGCCCCAGGCCGGCAAGGTCGAGCTGGGCGATCGCGTCGAGGTCGGCTCCAACAGCACGATCGACCGCGCGCGCTTCGGCAGCACGCGACTCGGTGACGAGGTCAAGCTCGACAACCTGGTGCACCTGGGTCACAACGTCCAGATCGGTGCGGGCAGCTTGCTCGTTGCCCAGGCGGGCGTCGCGGGATCCTCGAACCTTGGCAAGCGCGTCATCGTCGCGGGCCAGGCGGGCATCAACGGACATATCACGGTGGGGGACGGAGCTCAGATCGCAGGCAAGTCGGGCGTCTTCGACGACGTTCCGGCCGGCGAGACCGTGTTCGGCATCCCCGCCATGGAGAAACGGGAGGGCATGCGCATGACGCTGGCCTTCAAACGCGTAGGTCGCTTGATCGAACGGGTCCGTAGCCTCGAAGCGCGGATCGAAGAACTGGAGTCCGGACCATGAGTCGTCGACAACGCACGTTGAAGACCGCCGTCGAGCACGAGGGCGTCGGGCTGCACTCCGGCGAGAGCGTACGGGCCCGAATCCTGCCCGCGCCCCCCGGAACGGGCATCGAATTCGTGCGCACGGACATGGAGGGCGCACCCTCCGTCACCGCGCACATCCGCTATCAGAACCACAAGGACCGTCGCACGCGCCTGCTGCGCGACGGGGCCGAGGTCGAGACCATCGAACACTTCCTGGCGGCGTGTCGCGCGCTCCAGGTCGACAACTTGCGCGTCGAGCTGTCGGGCAGCGAATTCCCCGGTGCCGACGGCAGCGCGCTGCCCTTCTGCGACTTGATGAACTCGGCGGGCATGGTCGACCAGAAGGAGGACGCGCGCATCTTCGTCCTGCAGGAGCCCGTCTACGTCCGCGATGAAGGCGCGCTCCTCGTGGCCCTGCCGCGCGAGAAGCCCGGCCTCTCGCTGCGCTACGTCGCCACGTTCGACGAGCCCGGCGTCGAGAGCAGCAGCGTCTCGCTGGACGTCACGCCCGAGTCGTTCGTCAAGGAGATCGCCGCCGCGCGCACCTTCTGCCTCGCCTCCGAGGTCGAAGCCCTGCAAGCCGCCGGAATGGGCAAGGGTGCGACCCGCGACAACACACTGGTCCTGGGCGACGAGGACACCGTCATGCGCATGCAGGACGAACCCGTGCGCCACAAGCTGCTCGACCTGCTGGGCGACCTGTCGCTGTTGGGCGCCGACATCCAGGCCGACATCATCGCGACGGCCTCGGGGCACAAGACGAACGCCGCGCTGGTCAAGCAGATGCTCGACTTGATGCAGGCCGAGGAGACCGGTGGTCTGGTCCAGCGCGAGTCCGGCATGGACATCCGCGAGATCCTCAAGATGCTCCCGCATCGCTACCCGTTCCTGTTGATCGACCGCGTGATCGAGGTCGAGGGCTACCAACGCGCCACGGCCATCAAGAACGTCACGATCAACGAGCCGTACTTCCAGGGTCACTTCCCCGACGTACCGCTCATGCCGGGCGTGCTGCAGCTCGAGGCCATGGCGCAACTCGCCGGCATGCTGCTGCTGCGCAAGCTCGAGTACTCGGGCAAGCTGGCCGTGTTGTGGTCCATGGACAAGGTCAAGCTGCGTGGCGGCGTGACCCCCGGCGACCAACTGCGTCTCGAGGTCGAGACGATGCGCATCAAGGGCGAGACCGTCCAGGTGCGCGGCAAGGGCTCCGTTGCCGGACGAGTCGTCTGCGAGGCCGTTCTGATGTTCACCATGATCGAGGCCTGAGCCATGAGCACACGCATCCATCCCACCGCCGTCATCGCCGAAGGCGCCGAACTGGGCGTCGACGTCGAGATCGGCCCGCACGTCGTCGTCGGACCCCTCGTTCGGATCGGCGATCGCACCGTCGTCGGCCCCCAGGTCGTGATCGACGGCCACACGCGCATCGGCGAGGACAACAAGATCGTCGGGCAGGCCAGCCTCGGTGGGCCGCCCCAGGACCTGTCGTACAAGGGCGAGGCCACGCAACTGACGGTCGGGGATCGCAACACGATCCGCGAGTTCGTCACCATCAACCGCGGCACCATCAAGGGCGGCGGACTGACCGCGATCGGCTCCGACAACCTGCTGATGGCCTGCTGCCACGTGGCCCACGACTGCGTGCTCGAGGACGGCGTCATCCTGGGCAACGGCGTGCTGCTGGCCGGGCATTCGTTGGTCGAGCACCACGCGAACCTGTCCGGCATGGCCGGCGCGGTCGCGTTCTGCACGATCGGCGCCTACGCCTACATCGGCGCCAAGACGCGCATGTCCCGCGACGTGCCCCCGTACATGATCGTCGAGGGCCACGACGGCCGCGTCCGGGGCGTGAACGTCATCGGCCTCCAGCGCAGCGGCGTGTCCGAGGACGACCTCGAGGCCCTGCGCGTCTCCTTCCGCCGCATCTGGCGCTCGGATCGACCCCGCAAGGTGGTCGTCGACGAGATGCTGCAGGAAGGCGGGCACAACGCCCACGTCCAGAACCTGCTCGACTCGCTGGAGCGCACCGAGCAGGGGCTGAAGGGCCGCTACCGCGAATCTCTGCGCCAGGAGTTCGTCGAGCAGGGCCAACGCCGTATCCTGCCCGTCTGAATTCGCCCCCGGACCACGCCTAGCGCGCTGGTTCGCACGATCCCGTGTCACGCCTCCTCCCAATCTCCCCACCTTCCGCCGGCCGCGTGCCGTCGGACCCCTGACGCCATGCCCCTGCGCCCCGTCCCGCCCGAGGTTTCCTTCCCCCAACTCGAAGAGAAGCGCCTGGACGACTGGGACGAGCGCCGGATCTTCGAGCGCAGCGTGGAAGAGCGCGACGCGGCCGACAGCTTCGTCTTCTACGACGGCCCGCCGTTCGCCACCGGACTGCCGCACTACGGGCACCTGGTCGCCAGCATCCTCAAGGACATCGTCCCCCGTTATTGGGCGATGAAGGGCAAGCGCGTCGAGCGCCGCTGGGGTTGGGACTGCCACGGCCTGCCCGTCGAGAACGAGACCCAGAAGGACCTGGGCCTGGCCGACAAGCGCGCCGTCGAGGAACTGGGCATCGCCAAGTTCAACGAGGCCTGTCGCGGCATCGTGCTGCGCTACACCACCGAGTGGAAGCGGACGATCCGCCGCATGGGGCGCTGGGTCGACCACGAGAACGGCTACAAGACGATGGACCAGCCGTTCATGGAGACGGTCTGGTGGGCGTTCCACGAACTGTGGAAGTCCGACCGCATCTACGAGGGCTATCGCGTCCAGCCGGTGTCGCCGGCGCTCGGCACGCCGCTCTCGAACTTCGAGGTCGCGCTGGGTCCCCAGGAGAAGGACCCCGTGTCCAAGAAGGAGGGGCACAAGCGCCGCCAGGACCCGAGCCTGACCGTGCGCTTCCGGCTCGAGGACGAGGACGCCTTCATCTGGGCCTGGACGACGACGCCGTGGA
>JAJDEX010000344.1 GCA_029259575.1 Planctomycetota bacterium
TACCGTGCGCAGGAGCTTGGTCAGTTGTTCGCGACGCGCCTCGTACCACGCGGCCTCGAGTTCGCCGTCGATCGTTGGCGGGTTCAAGGTCATCGGCACCTCCAGGATCGACTCGTGCGAACGCAGTTCGTTCGACGTCGCGCTCGAATCGACCATCGAGGCATTCAGGTCGGCCGGCGGTTCGACGTTCGCCACGCGCTGGGGATCGAACGAGGAGTGGTGGGGCGTCGTGCCTTCCTTGAGCGTTAGTTTGAGCTCGGGACCCGGGTACAGATCGTCCACCAGGAGCTCCAGGTGATAGCGCGTCGAGAGCCGGCGCCTAGGGTCCGCCGGGCTCACCGTGAACGTCCGGTTCAAGGTGGGCCAGCCGTTCGCGTCCCAGGTGAACTCGGGGTGCTCCGTGACGATCGCATGCGTGTCTCCCCAGGGCAGTTCGTAGCGCAGCGTGACGTCGGGGTCGCGCCGCTCGTACCCCAGGAAGCGCGGCTTCACCTCGCGCCGTTCCCCGTTCTCGACGATGCGCCAGACGTGCCGATCGGCGAGGCGCTCGTGGTACGCCTTGCCCCAGGTCACCGGCTGCGGGCCGTGCACCGTGTCGTACACCGCGCCCTGCAGGACGACGCCGCCCTTCCACACCTTGTAGATGCCGCAGTGCGTCGCGTCGTAGGCGACCCACATCTCGTCGTCGAGCGCGATCGTCACCATGCGCGGGCGCTCGTCGAGCACCGAGCGGAAGACGATCGGGTCGTGCGGTCGGCCGGCATCGGGCGGGGACGCACAGGCGACGACGGAGAGGAGCGTGAGAGCGGAAACGAGGGTTCGGAGCATGGAGTGCGGGGCTTGGGAGGTCCGCACAAGGTACTGGGCCGGACCCCTCGGCGTGCACTCCAGGAATCCGGCGGATCGGTCGAAACAGCCCTCGATGGACTCGCTGCCGAACATCGGTCTGATCGGCCAGGGCTGGACCCCCGACGTGGGGGGCGTGGAGTCCGTGCTGGAGCACCTGGCGCGGACCCTCGTGGCGCGTGGGCACAAGGTCCATGTGTTGGCCCTCGATCGTGGCTCCGAACGGACGGCGTGGTCGCCGCGTGATGCGGTCGTGCGCGGCATTCATGTGCGGCGTCTAGCGGTTCCGCATGCGCCTCGCGTCACGTTCGAGGACGATCTGTCGCAGCCCGCGGCGAACGTCGCCGTCGAACGCTGGGCGCGCGCTTTTGATCTCGGAGCGGTCGAGGTCCATCACATGTCGGGCTTCGGCACCGGCATCCTGTCCGTGCTCGCACGGCTGGGCATTCCCACGGCCGTCACGTTGCACGACCGGTGGGTGCTCTGTCCGCGCGGCCAGATGTGGCACGTCGAGGGGGGCACGTGCGGTCGCATCGATCCGGGTGCTTGCGCCAGTTGTGCGCGAAGCACGTGGCCGTCCTTGGATCTCGATCCCGCTGCGGTGTTGCGACGGTTGAACCTCGCGACCCAGGACTTGGCGAGCGCCACCGCTCGGTTCGCACCGTCCGCTTCGCTGGCGAACACCTTGCGTGCTGCCGGGGTCCAGGACATCGACGTGCGCTCTCCGATCGTCGACACGAGCCGCCTGGCCGGCCAGGTCGAACGGTTGCGAGCCGGACGTCCGCCGGGTCGTCGGCTGGGCGTCCTGGGTTCCGTGCAGCCGAGCAAGGGCGTGCTCGAACTGGCGCGCGCCGTGCTCGCCACCGACCTGCCCGGGCTGACGCTCGAGGTGCATGGCCCCCGCGGCGACTATCATGGGGACGCGGGCACGTCGAAAGCGCTCGAGGCCCTGGCGGCCGAGCATCCGCGCATTCGACTGCACGGTCCGTTCGCCTTGCACGAACGCGCCGCCGTGCTGGCGACCCTGGATGCGGTCGCGGTGCCGTCGCTCTGGGAGGAGTCGTACGGGCTCTCGGCCCGGGAGGCGCGCGCCGTGTCGTTGCCCGTGCTCGCCACACGCGTGGGGGGGCTGCGCGAGCTCGAGGGAGATCGCGGCGTGCGGTTCCTCGATCCGCGTGAACCGGGTGACTGGCCCGAGGCACTGCGCTCGATGATGTTCGGGCCGATTCCGGCGCCGCAACACGATTCGGACATCGGTTCGAGCTCACCGCAAGCGCTGGATTGGTTGGCCGGAGCCGGGACCCTGGATTCGGGTTCCGTAACGATCCCACGTTCGGGGTGAAGGAGAGTGGATCGGGGCTCCAAAGAGAGCGCCGAACCGCATATCGTGTCGGGCCGCCCCTTGGGCCCCCAACGATGTTGCACCTCCTTCTCAGCGTTCCGCTCCTCTGTCCGACGCCGATCGCGGCACCCCTCGCCCCGTCTCCGACGGCCGCCGTCCAGGACGTTCTCGACGATGGGATCCGCCAAGCGGCGATGATCGAATGCGTCAACGGCAGTCCGCACCAGGGCGTGTTCTCCCTGGCGCGTTCGGTCCTGCACGGCATCGAGATGCTGCGCAACGGTGGCACGGAGGACGCGCTCGCCCTCGCCGACGAGATCGAGTTCCTGTTGATCGTCGGGATGCAGATCGGCGGAGAGCTCGATCACGAGGACCTCTGGGTGCGCTTCTACAGCACCGTCGACGTCCCTCCGCAGTACGGGGCGTTGCGCTCGCGCCTGGCGTGGATGAAACGCGACATGGACACGCTCCAGCCGTTGCTCGACTGGCAGTTCGCCGGTCCGTTCGACAACGAGCGAGGTCGCGGGATGACGCGCCGCACCGCGGCCGAGAAGGACCCGCTGGCCGAGACCTACGAAGGCAAGGTGCGGCCCGTCGGTTGGCGCACGTTGCCGGAAGCGACGCCGCGCCTCGGGATCGTGCGCTTCCAGCGCCTGCTGCATCCGATCGATCAAGCTTGTGTCGTCGCGCGCACGTGGGTGCAGAGCGAGGACGCCCAACGCGTACATTTGCAACTGGGCATCTCGGGTGAGATGCGCGTCTGGTTGAACGGGGAACCGATCGCGGAGGCCCTCGGCGAGCACGCCCTGGCTCCCGATCAGTTCTGCATGCCGCTGGACCTGGTTCCCGGTTGGATCGAGATCACGATGAAGGTCGGCGCCCAGGAGGGGACGCCCGGCTTCGTGGCGCGCCTGTCCGACCCCGCGAACGGC
>JAJDEX010000345.1 GCA_029259575.1 Planctomycetota bacterium
GCTTCCATGTCCTTCGGAACGACGAGTTCGGCCTTCTTGGTGAAGGCGGACGAACGCAGGGCGAGCAGTTGTACGCGACCGGTTCCGGTCTCGCGCAAGCTGAACTGGCGCTGGCCCGGATCGCTCGTCGTGCCACTGACCGTTCCGCGGCGCACGATGCCACCGACCTCGAACTCCGTGTGCTCGCCGTCGAGCGTCTGCAAACCGGCCACGGCGTCGTCCAGGAACCCGGCCAGGAGATCGCTCTCCATGCGCCCGCGTTGCATGCGCCGCTTGACCGCGTCGCGCCAGGACGAGGCGAGGCCTTCGTCCCACATCTCGCGAGCGCGCTCGTACTGCCGGTCCGCGCACATGGCATCGGCTCGGGCTCGGTCGTCCAGGAACAGGGCTCGCGCGGTCTCCTCGGTGATCTCCTCCTCACGATCCTCGAGGTTCGCGTGGGCGACCTGCAGATCGCGCTCGGAACGCCAGACCGCGCCGACCGGCAACTGCTCGACGGTCAAACCCAGGTCCTCGACTCGCTGCGTCCAGGCGGCCATCAAGGCGCCGGCCGCACCGGAACCGCCCGACTCCAACCGCGACTCCAGCAACCGTGACTGCTCTCCCACGAATGCGCGCAGTCGGCCGTCGACGCCTTCCCACATGCGGTCGACCTCGGCCACGTCACGAGCGATCTCGTCCAGGAGCGAGGAGTCGTTCAGGATGGCGCGGCGATCCGCACCCTCGAACCGATCCAGCTCGCTGACGAGTTCCGTGTCCCAGGACTCGGGCGAACTCGCGAGCGTCGTGAGCGCGTCGCGGAATCGATTCTGTTTGGCCTGGTCCATGGCGACCGAGGCGATGGATTCGCGATAGTGCAAGCGCAACATCTGGATCGCATCATCGATGCCTTCCATCCGCGCTCGATCGAGTCGAACTTGCAAGTTGTCGCGGAAGGCCGTCATCTTCTGCCGGCTCGGTCCCACGGGCAGGCTCTCGAGACTGCGGAACGCCGTCGCGCTTTCGAGTCGCGATCCCAGATCGCGCTCCAGCCGCGTCTTGGCCGCCTGCAGATCGCCGGCGAGGAGGTCCTGTTCGAAGTCACTCGTGATCTGCACGGTCAGCTCGTCCAGCGCCGCCTCGAGACTCGCTTCGAGCTTGAGGCGCACGCGGTCCGCTTCCGGTCGCAGATCCGTCGGCAGCGGCGCAGAGGCGTCGTCCGAGATCAGGAACTGATGGCTGTGGAACGCCTGGGCGAGGGTCATCCGCCCGGCCTCCAGGCTGGGGAGCAGGTTCTCGAGCACCGTCGAACGCGCTTCGACGTTCGACCGCCCGGGATCCGGCACGCGCGTCGACTCGCGCAAGTAATAGCCGACCGAAGCCGCCCCCACGATGATCAGCGTCCAGACCGCGGGCGCCAACCAAGCGGGACGACCGTCCGCGACCGGCTCCAGGGTCGACGCACGCACCGTCGGTGCACGACGTTCGCGCAAGCGCTCCAGGTCGGCGCCCAGGTCCTCGGGCGACTGGTAACGACGCTCGGGATCGCGCGACATGCACTTGCGCAGGACGAGCGCCATGCCCTTCGACAGGTGCGGCGCTTCGCGGCGCGGATCCCCGATCGGTTGGTAGAGCACCGACGACAGGATCTCGGCCACGCTCGTGCCCTCGAACGGAGGCTTGCCGACGAGCGCGTGGTACAGCGTCGCGCCGAGCGACCAGATGTCCGAACGCGAGTCGGCCGAACCGGGGTCGCGCGCCTGTTCGGGGCTGATGTAGTGCGGTGTTCCGAGAGTGCCGCCACTGCGCGTCATGCGTGGGTCGTCCTCGGCGAAGGCGAGTCCCAGGTCGACCAATCGCGCGCGACCGGTGGGATCGATCAGCACGTTGCCGGGTTTGATGTCGCGGTGGACGACGCCCATCTCGCTGGCGTGCTGCAGCGCGTCGACCAGCGGTGCGAAGACGCGCAGGGCTTCCCGCTCGCTCATCGCGCCGCGTTCTTGGATGCGTTCGGCCAGGTTGATGCCCTCGACCAGCTCCATCGCGTACCACCAGCGCCCTTCGACCTCGCCCATGTCGATGGCCGAGATGATGCCGGGGTGACCGAGGCGCGCGGCGGTGCGTGCCTCGCGCTGCAAACGCCGCGCGGCGCGACGATTCCCGGTGAGTTCGGGATGCAGGATCTTGATCGCGACCGGGCGGTCGACCGCGATCTGGACGGCTCCGTACACGACCCCCGTGGCGCCGCGCCCGAGGATGCCCTCGATGCGGAACCCCGGGATGCGCGGCAGGGCCGCGGGTGCGTCGGATCGGAGGTTGTCCTGTGCCATACGGGTTGGGGGCGCGCCGTTCGCAGCGCGTCCCCTCAGGCTGTCATTCCTTGGGGCCTGCCAGGCCGTACTTCTCGAGCTTTCGCTGCAAGGCGAAGCGGCTGATGCCCAGCGTGCGTGCAGCTTGGCTCTTGTTGCCGCCGGCCTGCGCCAACGAAGCCTCGATCGAGCGTTTCTCGAGGTCGGCCACGGCTTCGCGGATGTCGCCCGTGGCGTTCAGGTTGCCGCTCGAGAGCGCTTCGCCCGTGGTCTTGCGACCTTCGCGGACGGCTTCGGAGAGGTCCTCGCCCGTGACGGTCTCGGTCGCCAACACGACCAGGCGGCGCATCTCGTTCTCGAGCTCGCGCACGTTGCCCGGCCAGTCGTGACGGACGAGACAGGCCATGACCTCGTGCGGGATGCGCGGCGGCGTGCTGCCGGCTTCACGAGCGGCGCGGGCCAGCAGGTGCTCGGCCAACAACGGGACGTCGTCGCGACGCTCGCGCAACGGCGGCAGCACGATCGAGAGGACGGCGATGCGGTAGTAGAGGTCCTCGCGGAACGTGCCGTCGCGCACCATCTCCTCGAGGTTGCGGTGCGAGGCCGTCAGGATGCGCACGTCGACCTGGACGATGCGGTCGGAACCGAGGACGCGGAACTCGCCCTCCTGCAGCACACGCAGCAGCTTCTTCTGCATCTCGGTGCTCATGTCCCCGATCTCGTCCAGGAACAGCGTGCCGCCGTCGGCCTGTTCGAGCAGACCCTTCTTGTTGCGATAGGCGCCGGTGAACGCGCCGCGCACGTGGCCGAACAGCTCGGACTCGAGCAGCGTGTCGGGCAGCGCCGCGCAGTTCTCGGTGACGAACGGCTTGTCCTTGCGCTCGCCGTTGTGGTGGATGGCGCGGGCGATGAGTTCCTTGCCCGTGCCGCTCTCGCCGTGGATCAGCACCGGCAGTTCGGACTCGATGATCTTGTCCATCTGCTGGAAGACCTTGCGCATCGAGTCGGAGGCGCCGGTGATCGAGGTGTAGTCGTAGCGGCCGCGTTCGCGATCGAGTTCCTTGCGCACGACGGCGAGCTCGCTGTCGCGATCGCGCACCTTGCGGCCCAATTGGTCGTTCAGGCGCTCGATCTGCGCGCGCGAGTTCTCGAGCTTGTGGTTGCGTTCCTTCAGCTCGGCGACCATGCGCGCGTTCTTGATCGCCAGCGTGGCTTGGGCGGCGAAGAGCTCGACGAGCTCGAGGTCCTCGTCGCCGAACGCGCCGAACTGGAGTCGGTTGTCGACGTACAGCACGCCATCGACGCGACCGTCCAAGGTGATCGGCAGACACATCACGGAGCGCAAGCGCAGCTCCTCGACGCTGGCCATGCCGTCGAAGCGATCGTCCTCGCCCGCGTCGAGCGACATCACCGACTTGCCCGTGGCGATCACCTTGCCGGCGATCCCCATCGACAGGCGTGAGCGCGGCACGACGATGTCCGCGTTGTCGAAGCTGCGTGCGACGCTGACGGTCATGCGTTCGACGGACGTGGGCCCGGCACCGTCGCGGTCGGCGTCGCGCATCAACAGGAAGCCGCGCTCGCCGCCGACGAGCGAAACGGCCGAGTCGACGATCGAACGCAACAACGGAAGGAGGTCGACCTCGCCGACGAGCTCACGCGCGATCTTGGCGAACACGCGCAGGTTCTCGCGCTCGCGACGCGCCTCCGTGGACAACGTGGTCAAGCCCGCGTCGCCGCTGCCGTCCTTGGACGGTTCGTGCTCGAGGATCAATCGCGTGCTGCCGATCTGCACCTCGTCGCCCGGCGTCAACACCTTGCGGTCGATGCGCTGGCCGTTGACCTTGGTGCCGTTGGCGGACCCGAGGTCGACCACGATCGCCTCACCATTCAGGATCTCGATGCGACTGTGATGGCGCGAGATCAACGTGTCGGCCAGGCGCAGGTCGTTGTCGAGCGCGCGTCCGATCGAGATGGTCGGGCCCTCGAGCTCCAGGGGCGTCTGCACGCCGTCCTCGATCACGGTCCAGTGGCGAGCGGTCATCAGCGACATAGGGGGTTCGCCGGATCCGGGAGAATGCGGCTGGTGGGACGTTGCGCGGGCCGGGGAGGGCTCCGTGCGTTCGGGGAGGGCAGGCGGCGGGGACCGCACCGGGAACGGGGTCGCGCGAGCAACCTGACCGGCAGGCGGCTCGTGCGCTTCCGCACGCGACGTGGAGATCTACCAGCCGGAGAACGTGAGTAACCGCACACACTAAATGGAGCTGGGCTCGATCGACGGAAACCCTTACCCTCAAGCCACTTGCGTTCGCACATCCCAACGAGCGCCCCCCCTTTCCATGACCCGCTGGTACGAGAACGGCCTCCAATTCGACTGCACGCGCTGTGGCAACTGCTGCAAGAGCGGCGGCGAGTACCACTTCGTCTACATCGCCGACGAGGAGATCGAACCCCTCGCCCAGACCCTCGGACTGGACGTGGAGTCCTTCCTCGAGGCGCACTGCACCGAGGACGACGGCTGGACGGTCCTGAAGTCCGAAGGACCCGCGTGCCAGTTCCTGGCCGAGGACGGTTCGTGCTC
>JAJDEX010000346.1 GCA_029259575.1 Planctomycetota bacterium
GCACCGACTCGTTCGGGCTGACGCGAGGAGGGCGACCGCCCCGCCTGAGTGCTCGGATCCACTCGGGGCACCCGATGCTGCGGACAGCGTCAGGGCCCCTGGATCGCAACTCCCCATCGCCCACGAGAAGGAGATTGGCACGCAGGCGGTCTTTCTGTCCGCCCCCCAATCTCCATCTCCATTTCAGGATCCCCATGGGACTACGTATCAACACCAATGTCGCTTCCCTGAACGCGCAACGAAACCTGATGAACGTTTCGTCGCGTCTCGGCGGCAACTTCTCCCGCCTGTCCAGCGGCATGCGCATCGCCACGGCTTCGGATGACGCCGCAGGCCTCGGGATCTCGGAACGCATGCGTTCGCAGATCCGCAGCTATGGCGTGGCTGCGCGCAACGCACAGGACGGGATTTCACTCAGTCAGACGGCCGAGGGCGGATTGAGTGAGGTCGGCAACATCCTCTCCAGGATGCGCGAGCTGGCCGTACAATCGTCGAACGGGACCCTCAACACGGACGACCGAGCGACCCTCGATACCGAATTCGGCTCGCTGATCGAGGAGCTCGATCGCATCTCGACGGACACCGAATTCAACGGGATTCAGCTGCTCGACGGGTCCAACACTTCGATCTCGATCCAAGTGGGTATCAACTCGGGTGGGACGATCGACCTCACCCTGGATTCGACGTCGGTTGCTGACCTTAGCCTCACGACTTCGAACGTAGCGACCACGACGGACGCCGGGTTGGCCCTGGACGCCATCGACACCGCGCAAGACACCGTGAACACGCTTCGTGGAACGTTGGGAGCCGAGCAGAACCGCCTGGAGAGCTCGATGCGCTCGATCCTGAGCGTGCGCGAGAACCTGTCTGCCTCCGAGAGTCGGATCCGCGACGTCGATGTCGCCTCCGAGACGGCCGACCTGACCCGCAACTCGATCCTGCAACAGGCCGCCACGTCGGTGCTGTCCCAGGCGAACGCCCAGCCGCAGTTGGCGCTCAGCCTGCTCGGCTAGGAACCTCGCGGTCCGCACGACCGCGGCCGGTGAGAACCAAGGGCTCTGGACTTCGCGTCCGGGGCCCTTGTTCCTTTGGGCTCTGCGCGTCACGCCGGAGGTCCATGTTCGGGCCGTTCCAGATCGGAACCAATGGCACAGGCCTCCCGTGACCGGCCCGCGCGCGCGACGTGACCCGGAAAACGTTTCCACCCACGAATTCCCTCCCTCGGAACTCCTAAGGCTGCGCGGGATCCCGCCGATAACACCCGCGGACTCCCCTCCCCAACATCCCCATGGTCAACGGAACCGGAATCAGCTTCTCGGGCCTCGCAAGTGGTCTCGATACGACTTCGATCGTGCAGCAACTCGTTGCGCTCGAACGCATCCCCATTCAGCTCGTCGAGGCCCAACGCCAGGAGCAGAAGGACAAGCTGAACCTCGTCAATCAGTTCGCCGACCTGGTGAATGCGCTGAAGGACAAGGCCCAGGTGCTGGGTACGCGCGACGGATTCTACGCCTGGAAAGTCGGCGGAGCCTTCGAGGACGCCGCCAGCATCACCGCGACGAGCGGTGCGGCGGGCGGCACGCACACCTTGGACGTTCAGTCCTTGGCACGCACGGATCGCTGGGCGTTCGACGGCGTGTTGGATCCCGCCGCCGATCTGGCGACCGCGGACGGACAGCAGATCGCGTTCTCCGTCGGGTCGACGTCCTACTCCATCACGCTCACCCAGGACTCGTCGAGCTTGAACGACATCGCCAACGCGATCAACGAGGCTGCCGGATCCGACGTCTCGGCGACGGTCGTCAACACGGGTACGCAGTCCTCCCCGTCCCACCAATTGGTCATCGCTTCGAAGACCGCCGGTGAGGATGCACGCATCACGGGGCTGGCCTCCAACGTCGCCGGGCTCACCATCGACGGAGCCGGAGCCGACGCGGAAGGCGTCGCGACCAGCGCGAACCACCTGTCGGTCGGCTCGAACGCCGTGGCCATCATCGACGGGTTGACCATCACGCGCGCGACCAACGACTTCAGCGACGTGTTCGATGGCGTATCGATCGACCTGCAGTCCGCGTCCCAGGGCGAAGTGACGTTCAACGTCGACGCCGACAAAGAGGCCATCCGCACGACGATCGACGAGTTCGTGACCGCCTACAACGAGATCATCGACTTCGTGAGCAAGCAGAGCACCGTCACGCCGGGTGACACGGAAGACGACGGGAACACCACCGGGGCGCTGTTCGGCGATTCCTTGCTCGGCACCGTGCGCAGCACCATGCGCAACTCCCTCTTCAACATCCCGCTCTCGGTCATTCAGGCCGACACGACCGGGTTCTCGACGCTGAGCACCCTCGGCTTCAAGACCGACGTCGACGGACGCCTCAGCATCGAGGACGACAAGTTCGACGCCAAGCTGCTCGAGGACCTCGATGCCTTCGCAGACCTCTTCGTCGACAACGACGGTTTCGTGCGGGATCCGAACGCGGTGGGCAACACGCCGGCGTACTACACCGACACGACCGCGGACAGCGGTCTGATGGCCGACCTGGAGCGCTCGCTGGGCCAGCTCTTCGGCAACCTGCCCGACAACAACGAGAACATCACCCTGCGGGGTCTGTTCGACCTGAAGCGGGACACGATCAACGATCAGATCGAGCGGCTCACCGACTCGATCGATGCCAAGGAGCGTCGCCTCGACGACTTCGAGAACGACCTGATCCTGCGCTTCGCGCGCCTCGAGGAGCTGATGGGCTCCCTCAACGCACAGGGCGCAGCCCTGAACAGCGTACTCGGACAATTCTGATCCCCCACGCCATGCATCCCCGTAACGCCGCCGACGTCTACCGCACCTCGTCCGTCGAGAACGCGCCGCCGATCCAGATCATCCGTATGTTGTACGAGGGCGCGTTGCGCTTCCTGGAGCAGGCCAGCCGTCTGGATCCGGCCGACCCCAAGTCCGGATTCCCCCATGCGATCACGCGCGTGGACGACATCGTCGTCGAGCTGCGCCTGGCCTTGGACAAGGACGTCGGGCCCGAGGTCAGCGAGAACCTCGAACGCCTGTACCTGTATTGCGAGGACGAGTTGGGCCGCGCCACGATGGACCGCACGCTCGAACCGTTGCCCAACGTGCGCACGGTTCTGGAGGTCCTGCTGGACGCCTGGCAACAGGTCGAAGTGCAGGCGGGTCGCTGATGGACCTCACCCCGGAACGGGCCTTCGAACACCTGTCTGGCGTTCGTGCGGCACTGACCGACCTGTTGGACGCGGTGGAATCCCCGTCCGGCGGGGACAGCGCGATCGAGGAGGCCCAGCGACGGGCCGAGCATCACGCCGACATGCTGGGAGATCCGGTCGAGCTGCTGACTTTGATCCCGGCCAGCTCCCGCGACCGGTTGCTGGACGAGTTGGAGGACTGGATGCGTCTGGTCTCGCTGGCCACGGCCGCGGTGAGCCGCAACCGCGAGTCCGCCGAGGTCGCGTTGGAGCATCTGCAGAGCGGACGCCGCAGTCTGGTCGCACTCGACCATGGGCAAGAGCCCGGTCGCACGTGCGACATGTCCGCCTAGAGCGGGCGTTCAGCGCTGGACGATCCGCGCACGCCAAACGGCTGCATTCGCTTCGTCCTGCTGGATCTCGTAGAGATCGACGACGCGCCGAATCGCGTCCTGCGTACGGAAATCACCCTCGCCGAGCTTGGCGAGGAGCACCTCGACCGATTCCAGGACGTGGGGGCGTGCGCTGTCGGGTTGCCCCTGCGCGAGCATACAGCCCCCCAAGATGCTACGCGTATTGGCGGTCAGCCAGTGACCGCCGAGTTGCGGATCATCGGATCGCAGCGCATACGCGCGCTCGAGTGCCGCGCGCCCCTTGTCCAGCTCGTTCGCCTGGACACACACGACGCCCAGCATGGTCAGCGGTCCGCCGAGTGCGGTGGCGTTCGGGCCGGAGTCGAGCTCCTGCATCGCCAATCCACGCTCGATCGGTTCGATGGCCGCGGCGGCGTTGCCGGCGCGGAACTCGATCATGCCCAACGTGCTCCAGTAGCTGGCGAGCTTGGTATCACCCGACCTGCCCAAGGCTTCGAGGAACGCACTGTGGATGTGCACCGACTCGCGGGAGGCCTCGCGAGCGCGCGCCAGGTCCGGCAGGTCCATCAACATCCAAGCGTGGACGTTGAGCGCGTTCGCGAGGTCGGGGTGATCGTCGCCGAGTGCGGAGCGGCGGATCCGGATCGCCTGGACGAAGTGCTCGTCGGCCGCCGGGAGGTCGCGCAGGCGATGCAGGAGTTGGGCCTGATTCAGCGCGAGGGACGCCAGATCGGGGTGATTCTCCGGCAGGACCCGCTCGAGACTCGCCATGGCGAGCCGGCGTTGCTGGAGGGCCTCGTCCAATCGGCCTTTGGTCAACAGCGCGTTCGCGTAGGCCTCGCGGGCGCGCGCCAGGTCCGGGTGGTCCGCATGCACGCGCCCCTCGATCGCGGCGACCGCGAGGGCGCCGTCCTCCAACGCATCGTCGAAGCGGTCCTCGACCTGCGCTTGCGCAGACAGGGACGCGTGAGCCAGAGCCAAGGGGGTGAGCGCGCTCTTGTCGGAGACCTCGATCAGCGTGTTCAAGGCCTGCGTGCGTTCGTCGTGTCGCCCTTGAAGCTTGCGCAGTTCGGCCAAGCCGTAGAGCGCGGTGACGTGGTGGCTGCGTCCCCGGTGCGGCGGGTGTTCCAGGAACGCGATCGCCGCTGTGAGCCGCTGTTCGGCGCGCTCGGTGTTGCCGAGGCGCACGTCGATCATGCCGCCGGCGCCTTGCAGCAACGCCATGCGATCGGCGGGCGTGCGCTCGTCGTCGCGGCAAAGAACGATGGCACGCGACAGGACGTCTTCGGCCGCCGCGAGCTTGCCCAGCTGGTGATAGGTGATCCCCAGCGTCCCCAGGACGTCGGCCAGGGCACGCGGATGGTCGACGAGCGATCCTTCGGCCGCAGCCAGGGCCTCATCGAGCAGTTCGACGACGGTGACCTCCTTGCCCAACGCATGCGCCGGGCGCGCGCGTTCGAGCAAGCTGCGATGGAAGTCGGCGACGAGGGCTTCGGTCGTGCGCGCGTCCCGTTCGCCTTCCTCGGCCAGCGCCTGCTGGTCGCCGGCCCGCACGAGTCGCCAACCCAGGACCGAGGTGATCAGGACGATCGCGGCGACCGCCAGAACGGCCGTGCGGTGCCGTCGCGCGAACAATCGCACGCGATGCAACGTCCCAGCAGGTCGCGCGAGAATGGGGCGATGCGAGCGGTGCCGGTCGAGGTCGTCGAGGAGCGCGGCCACGGTCGGGTAGCGGCGCTCCGGATCCCGTTCGAGAGCCGTCATCAGGATCGTCTCGAGGTCGCGCGGGAGGTCGGGGATCCAGCGCGAGGGGCGCGTGGCCTCGTCCTCGGTGATCGCACGCAGGATCTGGGTGATGCTGCGGTCCCGGGTGTCGTGGGGGAGCCGGCCGGTCAGCAACTCGTACAGCACCGCGCCCAATCCGTAGACATCGCTGCGTACGTCGATCGCGTTGGAGTCACCGCGCGCCTGCTCGGGACTCATCGTGCCCAGGCTGCCTGCGATCTCGCCCGCACGTGTGATCAACGTGGCGGCCCGTTCGACGCCGGCCGCGCGCGCGATGCCGAAGTCGATCACCTTGACGCGCCCTTCGGCGTCGACCAGCAGGTTGTCGCTCTTCAGGTCGCGGTGCAGGACGCCACGTCGGTGCCCGTGTTCGATCGCGGCCGCGGCTTGCCGGAAGAGCTCGAGCCGTGCCTCGCGATCGAGCCCGCGCTCTTCGGCGGCGCGCGCGAGGGGCCGGGCGTCCGCGACCAGTTCCATGGCGAACCAAGCGCCGTTGACGCCACCCGCGGAGAACGTGCCCACCTCGAACACCTGGGCGATGCCGGGGTGGTCCAGGCGGGCGAGCGTTTCGGCCTCGAAGCGCAACCGCGCCACCTCGCGCTCGATCCCGGGCAGGCTGCGGACGAGCTTGAGGGCGACGATGCGCTTCGGTTCGGCCTGTTCGGCCTCGTACACGACCCCCATGCCGCCTTCCCCGATCGTTCGACGCAAGGTGAAGCCCGCGATCGTCACGCCCTCGAGCGGGGCCGCGTCGGGGGGCTCCAGGAAGCCGGCGTCGACCGATTCGTGACCGCGGAGCAGAGCGTCGACCTCGCGGCGCAGATCGGGGCGATCGGTACAGCGCTCGGTGAGGAACGCAGCGCGCGCGCTCGGGTCCAGGTCCAGAGCCTCGAGGAAGAGCGTCTCGGCGGCCTGGAATGCGGGCCGACTCATGCGCTGAATCCTCGGTTGCCGGCCTCGGACGTCACCGCATCACGCAAGAACGCCCGGGCCACGGTCCAGTCGCGTTCCGCCTGGCGCAGCGAAACGCCCAAGGCCTCCGCCGCAGACCGCATGTCCAGTCCCGCGAAGAAGCGCAGCTCGACCAATCGTGCCTTCTGCGGATCGCGGTCCTCGAGTCGCTCCAAGGCGTCCTCGAGCGCGAGCAGATCGGTCGACCGTTCCTCGAACGCAGCGAGGGTGGCGTCGACGGCGGCGTCCTCGTCGAGCGCGACCGGACGCAATCCGTCACCACGTTTCTGTGCGCGACGTGCGCGAGCGCGATCGACCAGGATGCGTCGCATCACGGTGGACGCGGCGCGGAAGAACTCACTGCGGTGTTCGGCGCCCAGGGAATCCTGGCGAGCCAGTCGCAACCAGGCTTCGTGCACCAATGCCGTCGGCGCGAGCGTGGCGACGTTCTCCTGGGCCAGGCAGGAGCGGGCCAGGCCGCGCAACTCGTCGTAGACCCGCGGAACGAGTTCGTCCAAGGCGGTCCGGTCACCGTCGGTGGCGGCGCGGAGGAGGCGAGAGACTTCGGGGAGATCCTGCATGGCGGATGGGGCGCTCGATCCTACTCCAGAGCCTGGAAACGGGGATTCATGGGGTCGATCCGGTGGCTCGATCCTGGAGCGCACGGGTTTCGAGCGGATTCCTGGCGGGAGGTGGATCCGGCTCTCGCGGAGACGGTGGAGCGGGACCCAGCGGCCTCCCCTCCCCTCGAACCCTCATCGAAGCGCCGCGGCTCCATCGATCCGGAGCACTCCCCGATATGAAATCCCTCCCCTTCCTCCTTCTCCTTGCAGCTCCAGCGCTCGGGCAGACGCCCCTCGAGGACACCGGCTTCGACGACACGACGCCTGTCACCGATCAGGACGTGGTGATCGTCCGCGAGCGCGCCTTTGGTGCGGGCGGCATCGACCTCAGCGCCTACGGCATCCTCGGAACCCCGGACTTCGTCCAGTCGATCTACGTCCGCGCCTACCACGCGAGCGCTGTCGACCGACACGTCACCCGCGGCCGCCTGGTGTTCCCCGCGAGCGTCACCATCCTGGGCGTCATCACCGACGCCTCGGGCCTCGGA
>JAJDEX010000347.1 GCA_029259575.1 Planctomycetota bacterium
CACAGCTTCAGCCAGACGAACTTCTTCTATGCCCAGGGCGCAGCGATCTGCCACTACCTGTGGGCGGCCGAGGACGGCAAGTACAAGGGCGATCTGATCGCGTACCTGACCCAGTACTACCGCACGCGCAAGGCCCACGACCTCGAGAAGCTCACCGGCCTGGAGCACAAGAAGCTGGGCGAGGCCATCCACGCCTGGTGCCGTTCGGTCGCGTCGTTGCGCGACTGACAGCAACAGGGATGGACGATGGTGGAGCCCGGTTAGCCGGAATCCCTGTGACCGCGCGACGAAACGCTAGGCGATGCGCTTGCTGCCCTTCGGGTAGAACGCGAGCAGGATCAGAAGACATGCGAGCGAGGCCCACATCGGTACGCTGAACAATTGGGTGTAGTCCGTCACCGAACGGAGCCCGCCCTCCGCAGTCACATCCGCCACCTCGTTCGTGGCCCAGCTCTTCACGCTGGTTGCGATCTTGCTGCCGACGATGATGCCGATGCCGATGATGACCAGGTTGAACAGGCTCTGCGCGCTGGCCCGAACGTCCGTCGTCGTCTCCTCGTCGACGATCATGAACGCGACGAAGATGAAGCACCCGAAGCACAGGCCGTGCAACGCGATGCCGAAGATCAGCGCCGGAACGCGGACCGATTCGGGAATCACGTCCGCATAGGCGAAGATCGCCATGCGCAGGCCGTAGGCGATCAAGCCCAAGGCCAGGAACGACTTGCGCGCGACCTTGGCCGCGAAGAGCGGGATCAAGGCGAGGACCGCGATCTCGGACATCTGCCCGACCGTCATCAAACCACCTCCGCCGACGCCGAACAGGTCGTTGATCCTGGAGGCCGTCTCCGACTGGAACTCACCCAGGAATCCGGCGGTGTGCACGAAGTAGAACTGGTGGATGCAGCTCACCGGGACGGCGAGCAGGAAGAGCATCAGGAGCGGCTGCTTCTTGATCTCGCTCAGTGCCGAGAACGTCGCGTTCTTGGTGACCTCCTTCGAGGGCGGCGTGTGCGGGAGGGCGAAGCAGAACACTCCCATGATGGCGCCGAGGATGGCGCTCAGTCGGAACGCATCGGCCATGCCCGCGTACTGGCTCTTGGCCAGAGCGGCGGCCTCGAGGCCCTCGGGGGAGTGGTTGCGCAGGAGCCATTGGCCGATACCGAGACCGACCACGATCCAGCCGACCGTGCCCCAAGTCCGGATGCGCCCGAAATCGCGATCGCGGTCGGGAATGTGATGGAACGCGAGGCTGTTCGTGAGCGGAAGCGTGGGGGAGTACACCAACGAGTAGATCAGCGAGAACCAGAGGAAGCCGCTGTACGTGTCGATGCTCGCGAGTTGCCAGACCAGGGCCGCGCCGACCAAATGACTGAGGCCGAGGAAGCGCTCGGTGGAGAAGTACCGATCGGCCACCTGGCCTGCGATGAACGGAGCCACCATCGCGCCCAGCGCGCCGACCGCGAACATGTTGCCGATCTGCGCATCGGTGAACCCGTGGTGGTTCGCCAGGAACGGATACAGCAGCGGCAGCCACGCACCCCAGATCGCGTATTGCAGGAACATCATCGCCGAGAGGCGGAGGTTCAGGTTGCCGCTCAACTTGTCACTGGGCTTGGGCGTGGCGCCGTGGTTGGTGTCGGTCATGGGATCACTCCGCGAAGGCGGCGTCGAACGCCACGTCGGACTGGGGGAAGTCGAGGTTGCGCGTGAACGCCGCGGCTTCGGTCGCGCCGAACTCGCGGTCCATCATCGGATCCTCCCACTCGACGGTGAGCGGGCCTTGGTAGCCGGCGTGGTTCAACAGGCGAATCATCGCCTCGAAGTCGATCTTGCCGCGTCCGGGCGAGCGGAAGTCCCAGAAGCGCCCGTCCTGGCCGAAGTCGGAATGACCGCCGAAGACGCCGATCGCCTCCCCGTGGTCCGACCACCAGACGTCCTTGACGTGAACGTTGAAGATGCGATCTCCGAAGCGCCGCAGGAACTCCAGGTAGTCGACGCCCTGGTAGCCGAAGTGCGACGGATCGAAGTTGAAGCCGAAGTGCGCATGCCCGTCGATCGCGTCGAGGGCGCGCTGGGCGGTGACCAGGTCGAAGGCGATCTCGGTCGGGTGCACCTCGAGCGCGAAGTGCACGTTCTCGGACGCGAACGTCTTCATGATGTCGCCCCAGCGTTCGGCGAAGTCCTGGAAACCCGCCTCGATCATCGCCGGGGTCACCGGCGGGAACGAATACAGGAGGTGCCAGATCGACGAGCCCGTGAAGCCGTTGACGACGGTGCGTCCGGTCTGTGCCAGACGTTCCTTCACGGGCTGCGGCGCGGCATCGAAGAACTTGCGCGCAGCCTTCGCGGTGTCCTTCATCTCTTGCGCCGCGCGTTGGCGAACACCTTCGGGATCCCCATCGCCCCAGACGTGGGGAGGCAAGATCGACTTGTGGCGCTCGTCGATGCGGTCACACACAGCTTGCCCGACCAGGTGCGTCGAGATCGCGTACGACAGAACGCCGTGGTCCTGGAGCAACTCCCACTGCCGTGCGCAGTAGCCGTCGTCGTCGAGTGCTTGCGCCGGATCGAAGTGATCTCCCCAGCAAGCGAGTTCGAGGGCCTCGTAGCCGAAGCTCTTGGCCTTGGCGGCGAGGTCGGCGAGGGACAGGTCGGCCCACTGGCCGGTGAAGAGACAAACGGGGCGTGTCACGGTTGCAGGCGGGTGGAGGGAAAGGAGGCGGAGAGGTCGCGATCAGCGCACGTCGTCGAGCAGGATGCGTCGGTGTTCCGTCGCGGCGCGCATCGATGCTTCGAGCACGCGCTGCGTTTCATACGCGTCCGCGAAGTCCGGGATCGGAACGGTGGGCTCCTCCCCGGCGAGCACGCGGACGATGTCGGCCGCCATGTTCACGAAGCCGTGCTCGTAGCCGATCCAGTGACCGTCCGGCCACCATTCGGCGGCATAGGCGTGGTCGCCGGCGGACGTGGCGGCAATGCGCTTCCAGCCTCCGGTGCCGTCGCCCAGGCCGGCTTCGTGCACGGACAGGTAGTTCATGTCGTTGAAGTCGAAGCGCAGCGAGCCGAGCTCGCCGTTGATCTCGATGCCGTGGTCGTTCAGGTGACCGGGTGCGCAGCGCGTCGCCTCGAAGCTGGCGGCGACCCCGCCCTCCATGGAGGCGAGGAACGACAGGGCGTCGTCGACGTCGCTCGTCCCCACG
>JAJDEX010000348.1 GCA_029259575.1 Planctomycetota bacterium
GGGACCCGACGGATGCGAACGTGATCTGGGTCGGCAGCGGCGAGGCCAACAACCAACGCAGTTCGTACTGGGGCGACGGCGTCTATCGCACGGGCGACGGCGGCGAGACGTGGACGAACATGGGGCTGCCCGACAGTCACCACATCGCGCGCATCGTCATCGATCCCGAGGATCCGAACATCGTGTTCGTCGCGGCGTTGGGGCACCTGTACACGCCGAACGCCGAACGCGGTCTCTATCGCACGACGGATGGGGGCGCGACGTGGGATCTCGTGCTCGACGCGGGCGAGGACGTCGGCGTCGTCGACGTGCTGATCGATCCGAACGATCGCACGCTCGTCTATGCGGCGACCTATGAGCGCCGTCGTCGGGCGTGGGACTTCGACGGCAACGGTCCGGGATCCGGGATCTGGAGGTCGACCGACAGCGGCGTTACGTTCACGCGGATCGAAGGTGGCTTGCCGACCGGCGACATCGCCCGCATCGGGCTCGACGCGCACAAGGGCGAGGCGACCACCTTGTTCGCGACCGTCGCGAACCAGAACAAGGAGATCGTCGAGGTCGAGAACCCTCCGGAAGGTGACGTCGCGCTCGAGACCCGTTTCGAAGGCGGCCAGTTGATCGTCGTCACGGTGACGGAAGGCGGTGGCCCCGCGGAACTCGGTCTGCAGCCGGACGACGTGCTCGTGAGCTTGGGCGAGACCAGCTTGGCTTCGGCCTGGGCCTGGCTCGGCGCGTTGTCGGCCTTGAAGGGCGACCAGGAGGCCACGCTCGTCGTGGACCGCGGCGACGAGACGCTCGAACTGACCGCGACGCCCGCATTGCTGGCGCGCACCTTGCCCGTCGAACCGCGGGAACGCGAGATCGGAGGTCAGGTCTACCGCTCCACCGATTCCGGTGAGACGTGGGAGCTGCGCAACGAGAAACCCGTCGGCGGCGATCCGCCCTATTACTACGGCCAGATCCGGGTCGACCCGAACGACGTCGATCAGCTCTACCTCGTCGGCGTGCCGCTGTACGAATCCAAGGACGGCGGCGTGACCTGGGAGAGCAACGTCGCGCGCTCGCTGCACGTCGACCATCACGCGCTCCGCATCGACCCGGCGGACTCGAACAAGCTCTACCTCGGCAACGACGGTGGACTCGGCATCTCGTACGACAAGGGTGCGACGTGGGACCACTACGACAACCTGCCGCTCGCGCAGTTCTATGCCGTCGCGGTCGACGACCAACAACCCTATCGCGTGTACGGCGGCACCCAGGACAACGGCACCTGGTCCGGCCCGTCCGTGTCCCGGGATCGTCGCGGCATCGGTCGCGCCGAATGGGAGCGCGTTGGTGGCGGTGACGGCTTCTACGCGCAGATCGATCCCGAGGACGCGAACACCGTTTACGCCGAGTGGCAGTTCGGCAACCTGTATCGCCGTGACCTCGCGACGGGCGGCATGCAGATGATCAAGCCGCGGGCGCCGGAGGGTGAGGAAGCGTATCGCTTCAACTGGAACTCGCCGATCCTGCTCTCGCGCCACAATCCGCGCACGCTGTACTTCGGTGGCGAGCGCTTCTTCAAGTCGCTCGACCGGGGCGACAGCTGGACGCTGATCTCGGACGACCTGACGACGGCGGACCCCGACAAGCTGAGCGGCAACGTCCCGCATTGCACGTTGACGTGCATCGACGAGAGCCACTTCGATCCGTACACGTTGATGGTCGGTTCGGACGACGGCCTGGTGCACCGGACGCGCGACGGCGGCCACACCTGGACGAACCTGACGGGTCGCTTGCCCGGCGCTCCGGCGAACTGGTGGGTCAGCCGCATCGTGATGTCCGACCACGTTCCCGAGCGCGCCTACGTCACGATGACCGGCTATCGCGAGGACGACTTCCGCCCGCTCCTGTGGCGCACCGACGACCTGGGCGAGACCTGGAAGAATCTCAGCGCGGGCCTGCCCCAGGAGCCGGTCAACGTCGTGCGCGAGGATCCGCGCAGCGCCGACCTCCTCTATGCCGGTACGGAACTCGGCTGTTATATGTCGTTCGACGCGGGCCGTAGCTGGAGCGATTTGGGCGCCGGCCTGCCGACCGTCGCCGTTCACGACTTGACCATCCAGGCACGCGAGAACGAGTTGGTCGTCGCCACCCATGGTCGCGGCTTCTGGATCGTGGACATCGCTCCGTTGATCGACCTGGCCGCCGACGAACTCGAGAGACCGAGCACGCTGTTCGCCGTGCGCGACGTCAGGCGTTGGGACCGAACCTCGCTGACGAACGCCTCCGGCGACCGCCAGTTCTTCGGCAGCAACGGCCCCCGCGGCGCGACGATCCGCTATCGACTGGTGGACGGCCTGACCGCAGCCCACGTCGAATGCCACATCGAGGACGCGAAGGGCGAAGTGACCCACACGTTCGAGGAACCGCCCCACACGGCCGGCGTTCACACTCTGCAATGGGGTGGCGGTCGCGGCGGACGCGCGGGCGCGTACACGGTGGTGCTGCGCGTCCAGGACCAGGAGTCGCGGCAATCGTTCCGCATCGTCGCCGATCCAGGCGCAACGGACTGAAGGCTCGCGCTCGATCAGCGCCCGGTGGCGTCGAGCCACGTCGTACGCCGCTTGGTCACCTTGAGTGCCAGGTAGGCGGCCGTCGCCAGGCCCATCACCGCGATCCAGACCGGCTCGACCGCCCACGTTCCATCGCTGACGAAGTCGCCCAAGGTCTCGAACAAGAAGAGCGTGGCGACCAGGCCGAACATCCCTGAGTACTCGCGGCGCAGGACCGTTCGCCACGAGAAGGGCAGCGCGGGTCGCACATAGCCCGTCAGCTTGGGAAGGAACACCGGAGTCCGTGCGGCCCAATCCGTGTAGGCGGAGCCGAAGTGCGTCTCGAGGTAGCTCTCCTCCGCCGCGACGATGCGTTCGTAATAGAGCCAGTACGCGCAGATCGTGATCAGGACCACGGTCATGTCGTGGAAGAACATGGCCGCTCCGACCCACATCAACAGGTTGCCGACGTACAGCGGGTTGCGCGTGACGGAGTAGAGACCTGTCGTGTTCAGGACGTCCGCGATCTGCGTCTTCGTGTTGCGACCCGACGTGCGGCTGGGCGAGTGCCCGACCACGTGGGCGCGAATCGCCAGACCCAGGAAACCGACCAGCAAGCAGCCGGCTTCGAGGGCCAGGTCGGCGCGCTCACTGCCGAGCGGGTGCGAGTAATCGACGAGCTGCGTCGCCAGGAACCCGAGGAACAGCACCGGCAAGTAGCTGCGCCAACGGAACAACCAGGAGCCGGAGTGGGAGAGTTGGTCTTTGAGAAGCATGTTGCGCGTTGAGGTGATTACGTCCCGATTTCAGTCGGGCAGGTGATACAGACGGCTCTTGTAGAGCCAGGTCGGAAGCAGCGCGTGGGCGAGCGCGCGTCGAGCGAGCGCGGGATCCAGCTCGGTCGGAACCAGCGTCTTGCCCTGCTGGAACTGCACCGGTTCCTTGTGCGGTTGCAGAACCACGACCTGGTCGCCCTGCAGGAAAGCTTGGTTGTCGCCGTACTGCATGATGGCGCGGCCTTCGGCGTCGGCGGGAAGCTGCGTCATGTCCCTCCCGATCATCGGGTGGATACTGGAGACACCCATCAGGCTGAGCACCGTCGGCCCGACGTCGAGTTGACTTGCGATGCGCGCGTCCCGATGCGGTTCGATCCCAGGACCCAGGATCAAGCACGGAATGTGGTAGTGCTCGATCGGAACCAGGTCGGCGCCGTACACGCGCGAGTCGTGGTCGGCGATGACGACGAACACCGTGCGGTCCCAGTAGCTCGAATCGCGTGCGAGATCGAAGAACATGCCGAGGGCGCCGTCCGCGTACCGAATCCCGTTCTCGCGTGTGTCGTGCGGACCTTCCGGGAAGTCGACGAGGCCCTCCGGGAACTCGAACGGACTGTGGTTCGAGACCGAGAACACGAGCGAGAAGAACGGCTCGTCGCCCATCGCCTCGAACTCTTCGTGCGCGCGGCGCAGGATGTCCTGGTCCGACACGCCCCAGGAGCCGTGGAACACCGGATCGACGTAGTCGTCCTGGTCGACGATGTCCTGGAATCCGTTGCCGGTGAAGAAGCCCTTCATGTTGTCGAAGTGGCTCTCCCCGCCGTAGATGAACTGAGTCTTGTAGCCCTGGCGTTTCAAGAGGTCGGCGATCGTGAAGAAGCCGTGTTGGGAGTTGCCGAGCTTCACGACCGACCGCGAGGGCGTCGGCTGGAACCCGCTGACGATGGCCTCGATACCGCGCACCGAGCGCGTGCCCGTCGCGTACATCTGCTCGAACGTCCAGCTCTCCTTGGCCAGCGCGTCGAGCGAAGGCGTCAAGTCCGCGCCGCCCAGGTCCCCGACGAAGCGAGCGCCCATGCTCTCCTCGAGGATGACGACCAGGTTCAGGGGGCCTTCGGCGCGCGGCGGTACGACCTGGTGGTGCAGCGTCGGCGTTGCGGACTCGATGAAGTCCTGGGGTGCGACCGTGAGCATGTCGGCACGCACTTCGTCCACGATCGCGTCGTGGACCAGGTAGCCGTAGTTGCGCGCGGCATCGGACTCGCTGCGCAGCGAGTAGGCGGCGTACAGAACCGAGTAACCCGAGCTGAGTCCCAGGACGTTGACCAGGTGGTCCGAGCTGAACGCGACCGTGCTGGGGTTGGCTCCGCGGTGTTGCAGGCTCGAGCGCGCTCCCAGGAACAGGGTCGGGATCAACACCAGGAACAGTGCCAAGCGGTGGGTCAGCCCCAAGTGGGTCGGTCGGTGCAGGTTCTTGTGGATCCATTTCCAACCGAACCAGACGACGGCGATGGTCAAGGCCAAACAGCCGGCGAGCTCCATGCGGTAGCCGGTCCACAGCATCGAGAACACCTCGCGCGGATGAACCAAGTACTCGAGCAGCAAGCGGTTGGGGCGCGTGTCGTATTCCTCGATGAAGGCCGGCGTCGCCGCTTCCTGGAACACGAAGAACCACAGGAAGAACACCATGTAGAGCGACACGGCATTCCGCACCCAGCGCCCGGTGCGCCCTTCGTTCCCGAGGATCAGCAGAACGATAACGACCGGCAGGAGCACGATGCTCAGCACCAGGACGTCCATGCGCAATCCGTTGAGCATCACGGCGAGCAGCCCATCCACATCCAGAACGCGTTCGACCTTCCAGGCGATCAGCCCGAAGCGAACGGCCGACAAGAAGACCATGAGCACCAGGAAGAACGTGATCAACGGACGCAGGAACGCAAGGGCGCGACCGAACCAGGTCGCGGGGATCGACGATGTTCGAGCGCTGTGCGAATCGCTCGTTTCGTCCCGGGAGCCGGCTGTCGGGAACTCGGAGATGAGGTGAGCGAGGTTCGGATTCAGGGTGACCATGGAATGGGAGGTGCCGAGGATTCGTGCGCACCCATGGAGTTCCTTCTCCTCTTCCAACCTGAGGGCCCGCTGAATCCGGACGCCCTTCCCCGAAGAACTCGGGAATTCGGCCGACCTGCGTGGAGCCGCATCGAGGCGCCCCGTGGCCGATCCCGCCTCGCATCGGTAGGCTCCCTCCCATGAAGATCCTGGTCGTCGAGGACTCACCCGTCCTGAGCCGGTCCCTGCTCAAGGGACTTCAAGCCGAGGGCTTCGTCATCGACGTCATGGACAATGGCGAGGACGCGCTCGTGGCTTTGCGCACCCATTCCTACGACGCGATCGTCCTCGACCGGATGCTGCCGAAGATGGACGGGCTCGAGGTCCTGCGCAGGTTGCGGGGCGAAATGGGATCGAAGACTCCGGTGCTCCTCCTGACGGCGCTCGCCGAGGTCACCGACCGCGTGCAAGGCCTGGACACGGGCGCGGACGACTACTTGCCGAAACCGTTCGACTTCGGCGAATTGGTGTCCCGGTTGCGTGCGCTATGTCGCCGATCGGGCGGCACGCGCGCCCCGGTCGTGCATCTCGGAAGGCTGAGCCTCGACACGTCGGCGTGCGAGGCCACAGTGGAAGGCCAGCGCGTGTCGCTGACCGCCAGCGAGTTCCGCGTCCTCGAGGCCCTCGTCGTGCGCCGCGGCCAGGTCATCACCAAGGACTGGTTGCTCGATCAGCTGCATGGCGCCGACGGATACGCATCGGGCAACGCCGTCGAGGTCTTCATCAGCGCCCTGCGTCGCAAGTTGCGCGAGCGAGGCGTCGACGACCTCATCCAGACCAAGCGCGGCTTGGGGTACTTGATCCCGCTGGACGGTTCGGAAGGTTCCTGACCATGACTCGAACGAGACGTTCCAGGTTTCATCCATGAAGGCTCAATCACTCCGCCGCTTCCTGGTCGTCCGCCTCGTCGTATTCGTGTTGCCTTTGCTCGCCGTGGGCGTCTGGTTCCACTGGAGAGCGGAGCGAGGCCTGCTCGTGAAGGTCTTCGAAGATCGTCTGATCAGCCGAGCCCATACCTTGGCCACGCTCATGGCCGCGAACGCAGAGGACCCTGGAGCCGTGCTCGCCGAGTACATGCCCGGCTTCCGCAACGCGTCCGACCAAGACTTCTTCCAGGTCTGGTCGCCCGATGGTGAGGTCTTGCACCGATCCCCTTCGCTCGGAACGAGCGAACTGCCTGCGATCTTCGGGACCGAGTCGGAACCGATGTCGTTCGAGGCCCACGGGCCGGGTGGCGTGCGCATTCACGCCATCGGGATTCGATTCCGCGCTCGCCCCTCCGTCGCGAACGGGATCTCCATGTCCGAGTTCGGCGTGGTCGTCGGTGCTCACAACGACGCGCTCGTCACCTCGCTACGGGGTGGTCTGATCGAGGTGTTGGCTGCCGCCGGTGTGACGCTCTTGAGTCTCAGCGTCGCCATCTTCATCAGCCTGCGCCAGGGCTTGAACCTGATCGATCGCGTTGTCGGCACCGTGCGTAAGATCAACCCGCGCGATCTCGGCCAAACGCTCTCGCTCGCCGATGTGCCCAGCGAGATCCAGCCGTTCGTCAGTACGCTCAACGACTCGATGGCGCTCGCGAACGAGTTGTACGATCAGGAGCGCAGCTTCAACGCGAACGTCGCTCACGAGTTGCGCACGCCCGTTTCTGAGATTCGCGCCGCGGCGGACGTCGCGCTCCGGTATCCGAATCAAGCCGATTCCACCGAGGCGTTGCAGGACGTCCTGCGCGTGTCGATCCAGATGGGCCAGATGATCGACGCCCTGCTGCGTATCTCTCGCCTACAAGCGCATGAGTTGCAGTTCGAGTACCACCGATTGGATCTGAGTCTGGCGTTGAAGGACCGTTGCACGGCCTTGAGCAACGAATCACCGGACGGTTCGAGGATCGACGCGCACTATGTGGGGGACCTCCACACGACGACTCACGAATCGACCTGGGACATGGTCGTGAACAACCTGCTGAGCAATGCGCTGGAGCATTCGGAACCGGGCACCCGGATCGACGTGAGCATGACCCAGGTCGAAGGCGGCGTGCTGCTCGAGGTCGAGAACGCGGCGCCCGGTCTGAGTCGGGACCAGGTCGGTCACCTCACGGAACGACTCTGGCGCGGCAACCCACGTGCTGGTGCCAGCGAGCATTCGGGCCTCGGCCTGGCCATCGTCGCTGCGGCGTGTCATCGACTGGGCTGGAGCCTGGCGTTCGATCTGCAGGACGCCAGGCTGAAGGTGCGCTTGCGCGTTCCGACTTCGCACGCCCGTTCGGAGGGACCGGCCGGCGGGGCCGTGTCGAAGACGTCGTGAGGCTCAACGCGATGCGATTCCTCCTGAGCGCGAGCTGCCTGGCCCTCGTCGCCGGATGCTACGGACCGAAACCGGAGCCCGACACGTTCCCCCTGGGGATGCAACTCGTCTACGCCCAGGACTTCTGGGACGCGGGCGCGGTGAACGAGTTCTGGATCACCGATCCAGATCACTGGAAGGTCGAGGTCCGTCCTCCGCTCGAAGCCCGCGCGCCGATCCCCACCGGCCCCGCGTCCTGGCTGTCGGTCTTCCACCGCACCGATCGCATTCCGTTCGCTTACCGCCCGCGCGTGCGGTCGCCGCACCGCATGGCGATCGTGAAGAACTTGGTGGTCCGCGACTTCGTCATGGAGGTGCAGGTGCAGAGCACCGGTCGTCCGTATCCCGGTCGTGATCTGATCCTGATCTTCGGGTTCCAGGACGCCGAGCGCTTCGCCTACGTCCAGCTCGCGACGTTGCCCGACGAACGCACGCACAACGTCTTCGTCGTCGATCACGCGGATGCACGCCGCGTCGGTGCCGTCGAGTTCGCCGGCATGCCGTGGACCGACGGAACCTGGCACACGCTGCGCCTGGAGCGCCGCACGTCCGATGGCCTCGTGC
>JAJDEX010000349.1 GCA_029259575.1 Planctomycetota bacterium
TCCGGCCTGCCGGTCGTCGTGGGCGGTCGCGGCGTTCCGCTGTTCCTCGGCCAAGTGCCGTCCGGCCTCGAGACGGTCCAGTCGATGGGTGAACTCGCAGCCTTCGGCAAGGGCATCCTGCGCGGATACGGGGTCAAGTAACGGCCCCCGAGTATGCTGTTCGCATGTCCGTGGACCATCCCGTCACCTTGAACCTGGCCGAGCGACCCGCGACCGAGGTCGCAGCCCACCTGCTGGCCACGCGTCCCTCGCTGCATCGCGCGGGCGAGAAGGCGATCAACCTGCGCATCCAGGCCGATGCGCTCCAGTGGATCGCGGCGAACGTCACCAGCGGAATGCGCACGTTGGAGACGGGCTGCGGGTACACGTCCGTCACGCTGGTGGCCTGCGGCGCACACCACACCGCGGTGTCCCCGGTCGCCGGTGAGCACCAGGCGGTCCTGGACAAGTGCAACGAACTGGGCCTCCTCACCGACCAACTGTCGTTCGTGTGCGAAGGCTCCGAAACCGCACTTCCGAGCCAGGATCCGACGCCCTTGGACTTCGTGCTCGTCGATGGCAGCCACGCCTTCCCGTGGCCGTTCCTGGATTGGTTCTACACCGCGCCGCGCTTGGTCGTGGGTGGCCACGTCATGGTCGACGACACGCACCTGCGCACGGGCGCGACGTTGCGTTCGTTCCTGGTCGGTGAGTCCGCGCACTGGGAACTGGTGGCGGAGCTGAAGCGCACTGCGGTCTTCCGGAAGCTGGACGAGGACGTGGTCAATCCATCGTGGACCGGCCAACCGTGGGGCGCGCGCGTGATCAAGCGGCGCTGGCTCCGCCGGCTCTGGTGGCGTTGAGCGTGAAGCCCACGTTCGCCTGGATCTGCCTGGCTCTCCTCGCGCTTCTCTTCGTGGGCGCCGCGTTCGGCGTGTACCTCATGACACGAGCCGAGGTCGACCTGACCCTGCGCAACGTCGGCGAGACCGCGATCCAGGACGTGCGCGTCGTCGGCCCAGGACCCACCGAGGTCGTCGGCCCGATCGCGGCGGGCTCCGAGGTCCACGTTCGTTTCGACGTCGAACGCGAGGGTGCTCTTCACGTTCTGTTCACCGTGAATGGGCAGAAGCGCCGTGTCGTCGCCAGCGGGTACGAGACTCCGAACATGGACAGCCTGCTCCAGGTCGACCTCGGTCCGAACGCGGGCATGCCGCACGCCGAGTCGGTCACGCCGCTCGAGGATCTCTGAAACGCGCTCGGAGGCGTCGAGGAACGGCGTCTCGCGACTCCCGAGCGGTCAGGCTGGACCGCACGCGCGGAGAGGTCTAGATTCGGGTTTCGGGCGCACGTTCGCGCCCCGCTCCGACTCTCCTGGATGCCCCCGCGTCCGCCCTTTCCTCGCATGTCGAATCCCCTCATCACGCTTCGCGACGCCGGCCAGAGCGTCTGGTACGACTTCATCAAGAAGAGCCTGATCGAGTCCGGTGGGCTCGCCAAGTTGATCGCCGAGGACGGCGTGCAAGGGGTCACCTCCAACCCTGCGATCTTCGAGTCGGCCATCGCGAAGAGCGACGACTACGACGAGGCGCTCGGTGCGCTCGACCTGGGCAACCTGGATGCCAAGGGCGTCTTCGAATCGCTCGCGATCGCGGACATCCAGGCCGCGTGCGACGTGTTGCGCGACGTCTACAAGAACACCAAGGGCAACGACGGTTTCGTCAGCCTCGAGGTCTCGCCGCGCCTCGCGGACGACACCGCGGGCACGTTGTCCGAGGCGCGACGCTTGTGGAAGGCCGTCGATCGACCGAACCTGATGGTCAAGGTCCCCGCGACCGAGGCCGGCATCCCCGCGATCCGCACGTTGATCGGCGAGGGCATCCACATCAACGTCACGCTGCTCTTCGCCAAGGCGATGTACGAGCGCGTCGTCGAAGCCTACATCGGTGGACTCGAGGATCGCATCGCCGCCGGTGGCGACCCGGGCGACGTGCGCAGCGTCGCCAGCTTCTTCATCAGCCGCATCGATTCGGCGGTGGACAAGGCGCTCGAGGCCAAGGCGGCCGCGGTGTCCGACGACGAAGCGGAGTGCTTCCGCTCCTTGATGGGCAAGATCGCGATCGCCAATGCCAAAGTGACGTTCGCGGGCTCGAAGTCCCTGTTCGGAGGCGACCGCTGGAACGCCATCGCGGCCAAGGGCGGCGTCGCGCAACGCCTGTTGTGGGCTTCGACCTCGACCAAGAACCCGACGTATCGCGATGTGCTGTACGTCGAGGAGCTGATCGCCCCGAACACCGTCAACACCGTCCCGGTCGCCACCGTCGATGCGTTCCGCGACCACGGCGAGGTACGCATGTCGCTGGACGAGGACCTGGCGACCGCCGAACGCCAGCTCGCCGCGCTGGCCAGCGTCGGGGTCTCGCTCGACGACATCACGGCCCAGTTGCTCGACGACGGCGTGAAGGTCTTCGTCGATGCGTTCGATCGCTTGCTCGAATCGGTCGAGGGCAAGCGTCGAGCGATGCTCGTGTGAGATCGGGGGTCGGGTCACGCCGCACACGACTCCGTCGGTGCGATTCCGGCTCCGTACCTCATTCATCGGTCCTTCACACGCCCAAGGCTGTGCCTGCGGCCTATTCTGGGTCTCCGTGCGCCCAAGCGTGAGCTCGACCCTCGAGCCACCGCGCGCTCGAATCATCGACTCATGACCACACGCGTTGGAATCAACGGCTTCGGCCGAATGGGACGGTTGGCGCTGCGCGCCGGCTTCGACCGCGACGACCTGGAGTTCGTCGCCATCAACGAACCGAACGGGACTGCCGAGTCCCTGTCGATCCTGGCCGAGTTCGATTCGGTGCAAGGTCGCTGGAAGCACGCCTGCGGCTTCGAGGGCGAGGACACGTTGACCGTGGACGACACGCGCATCACCTTGACGCGCGAAGTGGACCCGATCCACATTCCGTGGCGCGCGAACGAGGTCGACCTGGTGCTCGAGTGCAGCGGGCGCTTCCGCAACACACCCGCGTTGCTCGGACACCTGGACCAAGGTGCGCGCCGCGTCGTCGTCTCCGCCCCCGTCAAGGACGGCCCGCCGAACATCGTCGTCGGCGTGAACCACGAAGCGTTCGACTACAGCCGCGAACCGCTCATCACGGCGGCCAGTTGCACGACGAACGCGCTGGCTCCGGTCGTGCGCGTGCTCCACGACACCATCGGTATCGAACGCGGCGTCGTGACGACCATCCACGATCCGACGAACACGCAGGCGGTCCACGACAGCCCGCACGCGGACCCGCGTCGTGGCCGCGCCTCGATGCTGAACCTGGTGCCGACGTCCACGAACTCGGCCACCGCCGTCACCATGATCGTGCCGGAACTGGTCGGCCGACTGGACTCGATCGCGATCCGCGTGCCCGTGATGAATGCGTCGATCGTCGATGCGGTCTTCCACGTCGGTCGCGACACCTCGATCGAAGAGGTGAACGGGATTCTGCGAACGGCGGCCGAATCCGGGCCCCTACAGGGCATTCTGGGCTTCGAGGAACGTCCGCTCGTCAGCTCCGATTACGCCGGCGACCCGCGCAGCAGCGTGATCGATGCGGCGTCGACGCGCGTGACGGACCGGCGCCTGGTCAAAATCATCGCCTGGTACGACAACGAATGGGGCTACGCGAATCGCCTGGTCGAGCTGGCCGCGATGGCCGCCGCGACCACGTTGGCGACCGAGAACGCGTGACCGGATCCGCGAACACGCGCGATTTCGGCATCGTGACGGCCTGCTACTGGGCCTTCACGTTGACCGATGGCGCGTTGCGCATGCTGGTGCTCCTGCACCTGCACGCTTTGGGGTACACGCCGCTGCAGTTGGCGCTGCTGTTCGTGGGATACGAGGTCTTCGGCGTCGTCACCAACCTGGTCGGCGGCTGGATGGGCGCACGGTTCGGACTGAAACCGTTGTTGTTCACAGGACTCGCGCTGCAGGTCGTCGCGCTCGGCGTCCTGACCGGACCCGAGGCCTGGATCACGGTGCCGCTCGTCGTGGGAGCGCAGGCGTTGTCGGGCATCGCCAAGGACCTGGTCAAGACCAGTTCGAAGAGCTGGATCAAGCACGTGGTCGCCTCCAACGAGAGCGGTCGGTTGATGCGCTGGGTCGCGTTGTTGACCGGTTCGAAGAACGCGCTCAAGGGCGTGGGTTTCTTCCTGGGCGGCGTCCTGCTCTCCCGTCTCGGATTCCGGGGCGCGCTGCTCTGCCTCGCAGCGATTGTCGCAGTCGCATTGATTCTGTCGATCCTGCCGCGCGCCGTGGGCAAGTCCCCCGGCCGCGTCCCCTTCCGCGGCATGTTCTCGTCGGACGCGCGCATCAACTGGTTGTCGGCCGCGCGCATCTTCCTGTTCGGCTCGCGGGACGCATGGTTCGTGGTCGCGCTGCCCGTGTTCCTGGCGACCGACCTCGCCTGGAGCCACGCGTTCGTCGGCACGTTCCTCGCCGCCTGGGTGATCGGCTACGGCCTCATCCAGGCGTCCTCGCCGCGCTGGGCCGGTGGAGGAACGGGCCCGCCGCCCGATGCCGTGCGCTGCCTGCGCTGGACGGCCTCATGTGCCTTGCCGTTGTTCGGCATGGTCGCCGCGCTCGTCCTGGATCTGCACCCGGGCGCGACGTTGGTGGTGGGCTTGGCGGCGTTCGCGGTCGTGTTCGCGACCGCCAGCACCGTCCACAGCTATCTGATCGTGGCCTACGCCGAGGGCGACAAGGTGTCGTTGCGAGTCGGCTTCTACTACATGGCCAACGCCCTGGGTCGACTCGCGGGCACGCTGATCTCGGGCGCGATGTACCAGTGGGCCGGAGGCGGGCGCGACGGCCTGGTCGCATGCATCGGCACCGCGGCGGTGCTGATCGTCGTATCGACCTTCGCCTGCGTACCGATCGTCCGGGCCGAGCGAGCCTGACGCGGGAACCGGGCGGCGCCGCGGGCTAGACTTGGGAGCGCATGAGAGCGCTCCTGGGTCTTGCCGGTCGGATCGACGCGGCCACACGCCTCTTGGCGCGCTTCGCGGGTGCTCTGATCTTCGCCCTGGTGCTGGTCGGCGCCTTCAACGCGATCCTGCGCACGGTCGATGCAGAGTTCGGCACGGGGCTCAGTTCGAACCGGTGGCTCGAACTGCAGTGGTACCTGTTCAGCATCGCGTTCCTGCTGGGTGGGCCGTGGGCGCTTTCGGTCGGTGCGCACGTGCGTGTCGACGTGTTGCACGAGCGCTTCCCGCGCAAGGTCGCCGCTTGGATCGACCTCTTGGGAACGCTGTTCCTGCTGATCCCGTTCTGCCTGTTCGTGCTGTGGGCGTGTTGGGACGCGGTTCTCGACTCGTGGCGCGTGCTCGAGGTCTCGAACGACCCCGACGGGCTTCCGCGGTACCCGATCCGCACGGTTCCGATGATCGCCTTCGCGCTGATGCTGCTTCAAGCGTTCGCCGAAGCGATCAAGCGCGTCGCGTTCCTGCGCGGCCTCGGCGGCGAGGAGTTGCTGGGCACCAGCCAGAACGTGGAGGCCGGCACCTGATGCACGAGTGGCTCTGGCTCATCATGTTCGGGGCGGTCTTCGTCCTGATCTTCGTCGGCTATCCCGTGGCGTTCAGCTTGGGCGGCGCGGCGTTGATCTCGGCGTTCTTCGGCGTGCAGTGCGGCCACTTCCGGACGGAGACGCTGCTCCTGTATCCCGAACGGCTGTTCGGGCTGATGGAGAACCAGACCTTGCTCGCGGTGCCGTTCTTCGTGTTCATGGGCACGGCGTTGCAACGCTCGAAACTGGCCGAGGACCTCTTGCACACCATCGGGTTGCTCTTCGGACCGATGCGTGGCGGGCTAGCCCTGGCGGTCGTGTTCGTCGGCGCCTTGCTGGCCGCCGCGACGGGCGTCGTCGGAGCCTCGGTCGTGGCGATGGGCATGATCTCGCTGCCGATCATGCTGCGCTACGGTTACGCGCCGCCCCTCGCCACCGGCGTCGTGTGCGCGTCCGGCACTTTGGGCCAGATCGTGCCGCCCTCGATCGTGTTGGTGGTCCTGGCCGAACGCATGGAGGTGTCGGTCGGCGACGTCTTCCGCGGCGCGTTCGTGCCCGGCGTCATGCTCGCTTCGATGTTCGCTGTCTTCGTGGCCGTACTCGCCTGGCTGAAACCCGCCCTCGCGCCCGCGATCCCCAAGGACGAGCGGCCCAAGGAGCTGAGCGCGCTGATGCTAAAAGCGTTGAAGGCGATGGTGCCGCCGCTGCTGCTCATCCTGATCGTGTTGGGCAGCATCTTCCGCGGCATCGCGACGCCCACCGAGGCCGGCGCTCTCGGGGCGGTCGGCACGTTGGTGCTCGCGGGCTGCAACAGGCGCTTGACGCTCCAGGTCGTGCGCGAGACGGCGACCGAGACGTTGCGGCTGTCGACGATGGTCATGTTCCTGTTGATCGGCGCGTCGGCGTTCACGCTGGTCTTCCGCTTGGTCGGCGGCGATCACGCCATCAAGGATCTCGTCACGAACATCCCCGGCGGCATCGTCGGGTTCCTGATCGTGGCCAACCTGACCGTGTTCGTCCTGGGCTTCTTCATCGACTTCTTCGAGATCGCGGTGATCCTGTTGCCCCTGTTCGTTCC
>JAJDEX010000350.1 GCA_029259575.1 Planctomycetota bacterium
GTCGAACTTCGGTCACCCAACGGCTTCGATCGAATCCGCGCGGGACGCGTAGTTCGGGCACGAAAGAACCTCGGCCCGAAACGCGAACGTTTCGAGCCGAGGTGAAAGTGGTGTCCCCTGGGAGCTGGCTCTTCTAGCGAAGGAGCCCACGGGGACGAGCGATCAAAGATCGTAGGGGCGCAGCGTACGGCGGCCGTTGGAATCGGCACGCGCTTCGGCGCCGGCGATGAGGGCGCGAACGGCCTCGTCGAGAGCTCCGTAGAACTCACCGGACACGTTGAGGCCAGCGGCGGCCTTGGTGCGAGCCTTGGAGATGATCAGATCTCCGGTGGCCTTCTTCTTGCCGGCCTTCTTCGTGGCCTTCTTCTTCGTGGCTTTTTTCTTGGCGGCTTTCTTCTTGGCCATGGTGGTGTTTCCTTCTCCGCCCTGGAGCGGGATCTTTTTTTGGTGGCGTCCCGTGGGGACGGAAAGCCGTGACGCGGGAGCCATCCTTCCAACGGGAAATCGGGATGTCAACGAGCACGCGTCACGAACCTGGATCCGATTCCCCCCCGAAGCGCCTTCGAGAGGGTTCCAGGTTGGGTCGCCAGGACCGTTGAATCGACGTCCCAGACTCGTATCTTCCAGGACGTGCACCCGCATGGCGCGAACGCCCGAGCTTGGGCCGAGATCGACCTCGACGCATTGGCGTCCAACCTCGCTGTCATTCGGCAGCGGGCCGGCGCAGGCGTGCGCGTCATGCTGGTCGTCAAGGCCGATGCTTATGGACACGGGGCGGTCACGATCGCCCGCCACGCGGTGCGCTGTGGCGTGGGCGCCCTCGGGGTCGGCACGTCCGCGGAAGCCCTCGAACTGCGGACCGCGGGCCTGGACCTGCCGATCCTGGTGCTCGGAACGATCGTCGATTCCGAGGTCCGGCCCTGTCTCGAGCACGGCATCCACATCGGCCTGCACACGACCGACCGATGCCAGAACCTGGCCCAGCTGGCGGCGTCGCTCGGGCTCGTCGCTCGCGTTCACTTGAACATCGACACGGGCATGGGACGCCTGGGGGTCCCGCCCGCGCTCGCACTGGATCTTCTGCGCGAGGTTCGTGATTCGGAGCACATGCAGATCGAAGGCATCATGACCCACGTCGCCAGTCCGGACGGCGGACTCGATCCCGACACGGGCGAGCAGATCCGGACCTACCAAGACCTGATCCACGCGGCACAGGCCGACGGCTTGGCCCGCGGTTGGATCCACGTCGCGAACTCCGCATGCCTGTTCACGGGCGTGGGGATCGGCGACACCGTGCGCCCTGGCATCGCCGCGTACGGCGCGTTGCCTCCGCACTTGCCGGGCGCCTCCGACCTGCGACCGGTCATGAGCTTGCGCAGCCAGATCGTGATGCTCAAGGACATCCAAGCCGGCACACCGGTGGGCTACGGCTCGACCTGGCGCGCGGCGCACAACACGCGCATCGCGACGCTCGCCATCGGCTATGCGGACGGCGTGCCGTGGGCGCTCTCGAACAAGGGCGAGGTCCTCGTCCGCGGCCAGCGCGCCCCCATCGTCGGGCGCGTGTCGATGGACTACGTCACGGTCGACGTCGGCGCGATCGATGGTGTGCGCGTCGGCGACGAGGCCACGATCTTCGGCACGTCGATGGGCAGCGAACTGCCGCTGGCCGAGGTCGCGCGCGTCGCTGGAACGATTCCCTACGAACTGACCTGCACGGTCGGCCCTCGCGTCGAGCGCGTGGTGGTCGGAGGGGAGGACGTGTCTCTCCCGGCTCAGCCCGCGGACGCGAACGCCCCCCGCGATCCGCTTCCCAGGGCATCTGAGCACCGGGAATCCGCCCCGAACGGCATGTCCAACAAACAAGGTGGACAGGTCCCCACCCGGTGACCGATCCTCCACCTGGAATGCTGGCCGGACTTCGAGGAAAAGAACGTCGTCGATCGCGTCCCGCCTCGAAGGCGGTCTGGGCGGTGATGGCGTTCGGTGGATGGTGCGTTGCGGGCGGACTCGTCGTCCTCCTGCTGCTCGAGTCCAGCGGTCTGTTCACGCGGCTCGTCGAGCACGAGTTGCGAGCCGCGCTGGGCGACTCCGACCACGACCTCTCCGTCGGTGAGGCACGGCTGTCGTGGCTCAATCGCACCTTGATCGTCGAGGACGTCTCGCTCGGTCCGGACGGCCGCGACGCCACCGCTGAAGAGGTGCGCCTGCTCATCAACTGGCGACCGGGCAGCGGCTTCGTGCTCGAACGGCTGCTCGTCAAGAACGGTCACGTGCACCTCTCCCGTTCGCTCCAGGAAGCGATCGATGCGATGGGCGGACAGGAGGACTCCATGTCGGGCTCCTCGCGCCTGCCCGACTTCGGGGTCGAGGACTTCCGGCTCTCCGCCGAAGGGCCCGACGGCGAACCGATCGAGCTCGGCCGCGTCGACGCGCACCTCAAGCGCAACGGCGACCAGCACGACCTCGCCGGACGCCTGCGCATGCCGGGCCAGAGCGGGCAGCTCTGGCTCACCGGCGGCATCGCGTCCGACGGCGCCATCGAATGGGTCGGGACGGCCGAGGCGCTGGAGCTCAGCCTCGACCTGCTGCCGGCGGGCGCGCTCGCCGATGCCTGGACGTCCCTCGCGCCGAGCGGAACGTTCGACCTGTCCACGCGCGGGCGTTACGTCCCTGGCGTCAGCGTGATCCCGGAGGCCACGCTTCAGCTGGGTCTGCGCGACGGAGTCCTGCGACTGCCCCACCTGGAGCGTCCCGACGACCGTCCGGTCCACGACGTCACCGCCAACCTGATCGCTCGCTTCCGGGGCGGCGATTCGGACGACCTGTGGAAGCGCGACGCATGGGACGTCGGCGCGCGGATCGCAGCGCGCTGGGAGAACCTGGAACCTGTTCTGACGATCCGCGGCGGCACGGCTTGCCCCCAGGAATGGCTGGCCGAAACGTGGCTGCACCTGCCTCGGGTCGGGCTGACCGACGAGGTGCAGGAGCTGGTCCACGACGAGCGTGCGGTCACCGACCTGCGCGCCATGCTGAAGACCCACGGCGAAGGGTCCGTGTCCATCGGGGCGCGCTTCCCCACGGGCTGGACGCCGCGGGGCGCGAAGCCGCGCACCGCCGTCGCGTCCTGTGTCGCCGTGCATGCCACCGGCGACCTGTCCGTGGCCTACGTCGGCGAGCCGAACCGCGAACAGGACATGCAGCGCAACCTGGGCTTCCCGCTCATGGTCGACCATGCGCGCGGGCGCGTGACGCACATCTACGAACCTGGCCTCGAGTTCCCGGAGCAACTCGGACTGTTCGGGATCACGGGCCGTCACAAGGGCGGACCGGTCCGCGTCGAAGGTTCGATGTGGGTGGTCCCGCGCTGGCCCGACCCGGAGCATCGCCCCCAGCACTCGGTCCCGATGGACTTCCATCTGAACGCCCAGGCGGAAGACCTGGCGGTCGACGGGGAACTGCACGCGGCGCTCGACGGACTCGCGGGGATCGAAGGGATCAGCGAGATCTTCCCGACCTACTCGCCGGAGGGCGGCGCGATCGACTTCACGCTCGACCTGCGCAAGCCGGTGGATCTGAAGGTCTCCGCGACGCGTCTCGACCTTCAACTCGAGGGCCTGGACGTCCGCTGGGCATCGTTCCCGGCCACGCTTCACGAAGCCGATGGCGACCTGCAGTTCGAATCGAACGGGCGCGCGCTTCCGGACGGACGCACACGGCTGGTCGTGAATGCCCATGGCCGTTCCGACATCGCCCAGGAACCGATTCGGTTGCGGGGCCGGGTGGATGGGCACGGCATCGGGATCGCCAGCAGCTGGATCGAGGCCAGCGTGCCGCAGCTCAACCTGCGTCATCCCGACTTCCAGAGCGCGCTGACGTTCGCGTCCCCCGAGGTCCAGAGCGCGCTCGCGACCGCACACATCAAGGGATTCGTCAACGTCACCGCTAGCCAGGTCCAGCACTCCTCCGCACAGGCCGGCATCACGCGGCTCGAGATCCTCAGCGACGGAACGGGACTGCAAGGGCAACCCGAGGCCTTCCCGATGGACACGCGCCAGGTGCGCGGCCGCTCGACCGTTCGCATGGAGTCGATCCTGAATCAGCCCGACGCGCTCCCCCTGACGACGGCGCACGCCTACATGGAAGGTCGCTGGCTCGGGGCAGCTGCGGGCGTTCCGATCGCGTTGACCTACGAGTCGATCCTCGACGAGCCCCCCATCCTCGGCGTTCGCGTCGCAGGCGTCGACCTCGAGAACCCCACCGTCACGGGCGCGCTGATCGAAGCGTTGATGCGCGAACAAGGGTCCGAGACGGACACGTCCAAGCTCGACTTCCGCGGCCACATCGACGCGGACTGCACGTTCGTCCTGTCGCCCGAACCGGACGAACCGTTGATCTCGAGCGAGCTCTCCTTGATGGCGCGGCTCGAGTCGCTCGGTCTGGGCGGCATCCAGCTGCTCACGAACGTCAGTGGTCCGGTCGACTTCGACGGCGTGAACTGGACCGGGGAGCGCGTGACCGCCGTCCTGGGTTCGACACCGGTCGTCCTGTCCGACCTGATCATCGGGCCGCGCGGCGACGGCATGCGGCTCGGCATGAACCTGTCCGCCCAGGACGTTCCGTTCGACGACGAGCACTTGCAGCACTTCCTGGACGAAGGCACCCGGCGCACGCTCCTGGACGAGCTCGGAGCACGCGGGCGGTTCGACATCCTGGACAGTCGGCTCACGCTCGACAGCATGGAGGATGGCGAGACCACGCTGATGCTCGACAACGCCAAGCTGCGTGTGCGCGATGCGGCCGTCAAGCTCGGGCTGCCCGTCGAGATTCGCCGTGCGGACGACATCGATCTGAGCCTGCGCTTCGAGCGCGGTCGCGTACGCGCAGTCGGACGCATCGGCTCGTTGTTCGGCACCCTCGCCGGGCGCAAGCTCGACGCCGCCTCGATGCAGATGACGTACATCGAGCCGCGACTCACGATCGAAGACATGACCGGCAGCTTCGAGGGTGGCGAGGCCCGCTCTCTCGGTCATGGCGATCGTGGTGGTTCGGGCTTCTTCTCGGTCGACCTGGAACCGCCCTTCCCGTTCTCGCTGTCCACGGAACTGGATCGCGTCGACGTCGGCAGCCTCACCGCTGGCGCCTTCAATTCCGACTTCGCGAACGAGGGAACGTTGGACGCCGAGATGCGACTGCACGGCGACCTCCTGCACCCCACGGGCATCCGCGGTTCGGGCTTCGGACGCTTGACCGATTCATCCCTCTGGGCGATCCCCGTCTTCCAAGCGCTGTTCGCTCAGCTCGGGTTCGACAGCACGGCCATCTTCAGCGAGATGGAAGCGCACTTCGACGTCCAGGACGGCGTCATCGACATGCGCGGGATGCGTGTGAAGAGCGACCTGCTCTCCCTCGTCGGCGAAGGCACGCTGGACATGGACGGCAGCCTGCGCCAGGACCTCGAAGTCCGGTACAGCTTGGTGGACCGACTCGGCCCCCTGACGCGGCTCGTGTACGAGATTCAGAATTCGCTGCTGCGCGTCTCGATCCGCGGGGACATGTCGCGACCGACCGTCATCCTGAAGGGGCTCTTCAGCCAGTTCTTCGCACCCACGGGGGAAGGCCTGCACCTGCCCGTTCCGGCACTCTCCCGTCTGCCAAGGCGCTTCTAGCCCGTTCGGCAACGGGACTCGGGAGGCGCACGGTTCAGGCTCGGGCCTGGGTTCCGTAAACTCCCGCCCATGGAAGGGAAACCGCACGCGGTGTTGATGGCCGGTGGCTCCGGGACTCGGTTCTGGCCCGCCAGCCGACAGGCACGTCCCAAGCAGTTCTTGGAGATCGGGACCGACGCGCCGCTGTTGGTCGCGACGGCCGAACGACTCGAGGGCTTGCTGCCGCCCGAGAACATCTGGGTGGTCACGGGCGCGGAGCACGCGGAACTCGTGCGCACGTTGTTGCCGAACATCCCGGCCGACCAGATCCTGGCGGAGCCCGTCGGACGCAACACGTTGCCCTGCGTCGCCCTCGCGACAGCGGCGATCGCGCGCGTCGACCCCGACGCCGTCCAGATCGTGCTGCCCGCGGATCACGTGGTGTCCCCGCCCGAGGCCCTGCGTTCGATTCTGGCTGCCGCCGTTGCCGAAGCGCAGGCGACCCCCGGCGCGCTCTTCACGCTGGGGATCGAACCGACCTTCCCTGCGACAGGTTACGGCTGGATCGAGATGGGCGAGCGCCTGGGCGAACGCGACGCGCACACCGTGCATCGTGTCGAGCGCTTCGTCGAGAAGCCGAACCTGAAGGACGCCCAGACGTTCCTCAGCGCGGGCCGCTTCCTGTGGAACGGCGGTGTCTTCGTCTGGCGCAACGATGCGATCCAGGCGGCGCTCGCCAAGTACGCGCCCGGTACGTGGGCGGCGCTCCAGGACGTTCCCGCGAACGACGCGCAGGCCTTGGCGGCGGCGTATGCGGACCTCGAATCCACACCGATCGACATCGGCGTGCTCGAGCGTGCCGAAGACGTGCGCGTGCTGCCCGTCGCGTTCACCTGGAACGACGTCGGCACCTGGAGCTCGATCCCCGACGTCGTCCAGCCCGACGCCGACGGCAACTTCGTGGACGGGGACGTCCGCGTGATCAGCGTCGACTCCAGCGGCAACGTCGTGCATGCACCCAAGGGCCAGACGGTCGCTCTGCTGGGCGTCCAGGACCTGGTCGTCGTGCGGACGGACGACGCGATCCTGGTCTGCCCTCGCGATCGCGCCCAGGACGTGCGCGCGATCGTCGCACGACTCGAGTCGGAGGCTCCGGACACGCTGTGAGCACCGACCGACCGCTCGGCATGGGCAGCGTCATCGCGATCGATCCGGGGGCCAAGCACACCGGGTTCGCGGTCGCCGACGCGTTGCGCATCTCGGTCGAGCCGCTGGACACGTTCCACGGCGACGGGGACTCCGACGCCATGCTCGATCACGTTCAGAAGTTGGTGGACGAGCGCACCGTCGCGGCGATCTTGGTCGGGCTTCCGCTCCACCAGGACCGCAAGGAGAGCGAACGCTCGATCGCCGCCCGCGCGCTGGCGGACCGGTTGCGCGCACGCTTCCCCAAGCTGCGCGTCATCCTGCGCGATGAGCACCTCACCACGAAAGAGGCCGAGATGCGGCTGCACGAGGCGGGTTATCGCGGCCAGGAGCTGCGCGACCTCAGCGACGCGTGGGCCGCGAAGATCCTGCTCGAGGAGTGGATCCGCACCGGCGAGCCTGCGACGGAATGAAGCTCCGCCGGGCGCTCAGCTGATCCCGTCGAGCCAGGTCGTGATCCGCGCGTGGACCTGGCCCGCATCGGATTCCTGAAGCGGGTGATGGCGCATGCCCTCGAGGACCTCGACGGTCAGGTTCGGGCCCGAAAGCGCGCTCGACTTCGCAGCGGCACAGATCGGATCGTCGGCGCCGTGCAACAGGAGCACGGGAACATCCACGGATCCGATCCTGCCGAGCGTCTGCTCGGCGGCCCGCTGCGCTTCCTGGATCGCGCGCAGCGTCACGACGTCGTGCGTGAGCTCCGAGCTGGCCCAGCTGGCCGCCTGGCCCGCGTCCGTCGTCAGTTGATCGCCGGTCCACGTGATCCGGCCGGCGGAACGCGGCGTGAGCTTCTTGAAGAACTTGGCCATGCCCTTGGGCGCGGCCGGCGCTTCGAAGTCCGGCGTCCAGAGCGGCGCGACGAGAACGAGACCTGCGAGGTGGCCCGGTTTCTCGAGCGCGTAGTTCAACGCGTACAGCGCACCGAGGCCCTGCCCCACCAGCACCTTGGGATGCGTCGGCAGGCGGTAGGCCAGGTGATCCTGGATCTCCTGAACGTCGCGCACGACCTCGGCCAGGCCCGCGGAGTGCCCGCGCTCGCCCTCGGTCCGTCCGTGTCCGCGCATGTCCGGAAGGGCGACGGCCCAACCCGCCTTTGCGACGGACTTGGCCAGGTCGCGGTAACGATCGCCGGTGTCGCCCGCGTCGTGCAGCACGGTCACGGCACCCTTCGGTTCGCCGTTCGCCGCCAGTTCGAGCACGGTCAGCAGGAACATGCCCTTCATCGAGGCGTGCGAGAGGCCTGAGGCCTGTTGGCCGTCATCGGTCGACTCGCGAAGTTCGAGGTTCGTGAGCGTGAAGTCGTCGTCCATCGTCATGGTGGGACCAGCAAGGTCGTCGTTGCGGCGCGAGGGAGGTCGTGCGCGGCCTAGTGCGCGACTCAGTGGGCGACGTACTCGCCGTGGTTCTGCTTGGCGAGGGTGCTCAGGAGGTAGGCGTCCTGGGCACCGGACAGCCCGATCGTGTGCAGCACGATACCCGCTGCGAGGTTCCATTCCTTCACGTGCGACAGGATCCCATCGCTGTTCGTGACGACCCCGACCGTGGCCGTGCCATCGGTGAGCAGGAAGATCGTGTCCGCGATCGGGTTCGACCATTCCTGGGCGGAGGCCTCGGTGTCCACGCCAGCCATCGAGAACGCCTCCTTGAGCGAACCGAAGATGTTGGTGCCGCCCACGGCCTTGAGCTCGCCGACGTAGTCCAGCACCTCGCTGCGGATCTCGGGCGTCATGATCTGCATGTCGTCCTTCCAGCGGCGCACCTCGGTGGCGTACACGACGATGTTGAACACGGCGCCATCGCGCAGGCCACCGATGGCCTTCTTCAGGTCGCCCTTCGCGACGTCGATGCGGGATCTCTCGTTGCCACGCGGCAAGTCGGGCTGCTGGTTCGGATCGTCGTAGGGGTTGCTGCGCACGACGGTCGACCAGTTCATCGAACCGGACACGTCGAGGATGAAGATGACCTTCTGGCTGTCGGTGCGGATGCCGAAGAAGGTCACGCCTTCGGTGTCGGCCTCGGCGGCTTCGATCTCGGCCAGCTGCTCCTCGGTCACGACGACGAAGGCCTCGCCCTCGGCGTCCCACCAGCGCTGCCACAACGTGAAGTTGGTGCGGAAGTCCTTGCCCGTCAGCGACACCAGAGCACCGTGCAGGTCGGTCTTCTCGCGCCCTTCGGCCGACTCGAGGCGCGCGATCATGGCCGGCACGCCGGCTCGGGAACGCAAGGTCGCCAAGGCCGCCGCGGCCCGTCCGCGCACGTGCCAGGACTCGTGAACCAGGTACTTCTGGATCACCGCGCCCTCGATCTCCTGGTCCCCCAACGCGGCCAGATCGTCCAGCAACTGGGCGATGGCTGCGGGTTCGCTGGTGCCCGACAGAAGGATGCGCAGGTGAACCCGGATCGGCTCGGCGTTCGCGATCGCCAGCATGTGCAGCGTTCGCAGGCGTACGCCGCCCTTGGACTTCTCGAGTTGCTTCAGGAAAGCCTTCAACGCACCTTCGAGCGCAGGACCGTCGGCGCGCTCCAGGATGCGGCGCGCCGCCTCCTGGCAGAGGTCCGCGTAGGCTGCGGCGTTCTGCAACACGCGACGCTGTTCGGTCGCATCGCGCTTCGCCTCGTTGTACTGATCCGCGGTGGCCTGGGACGTCCTCCCGGCGTTGGCCTCGGCCTCCTCCTGGAGTCGCTCCTCGTACTTGATCGCTTCCTTCTCGAGCTTCGGCAGCTTCTTCGCGGCCTTGTCCCGATCGGTGATCGCCCTGGCCATCAGACCTTGCAGGGTGATCGCGCTCTTCGCGTCGGCCGTGTAGCCGAGCAGGATGATCGAGGCGAGCTGCACGTCGACCATCTCGTGCTTCTTCGCATCCTTCTCGAAGTCGCGGATGATGCCCTGGCGTTTGCCCGCAGGTAGCGCGGCCATGAAATCACCGAGGCCGGTCGAGAGCGCGGTGACCCAGCCACCGTAGATGCGCAGGTTGTCCTGCTTCAGGTTCATCGCGCCCCGCTTCTCGCGCAGACGCGACTCCGTGCTGCCGACGGTCTTCTTCAGACTCTCGTCCCGTTCGGCGCGCAGCTGCAGGCTCTTCAGCATCGCCTCGTCGCGCTCGATCTCGGCCGTCAGTTTCGCGATGTCCTGGGAGGCCTCGCGACGCTTGCTCTCGGCCTGGGCCATCTCACCGACGAGGCCGGGAATCGCCTTCTCGTCCCCAAGCTCGAGGAGGTTCGCGAGCGCGACCTTGCGCGCCTCCAAGTCCGGTCGACGGCAAGCGGCCCGGAAGGCCTTCTCGAGTTCCTCCAGGTCGTCATCGAGGGACTCGTAGACCCGAGCGGTCGGCCCAAAGGCAGCATCGGGAGCCGAGCCGGGCGCCGAAATGGCGACCGACGGAACGAACAGAAGGGTCAGAATCAGAAAGCCGCGCAACACCATGGAAACCTCGGGGGACGAAGGACGAGCGCATGGTACTCGGGCAGAAGGAATGCGCCTCGATCTGCTCCGCTAGCCCCCCAGAACCTCCCGTTCACCCCCACGCTGCCCCAGCCCGAAGTCCCCCAAGGATGCCCCGTGAGTGCACGCAACTCATGTGGTTTGACGGACCTTGGGTTGGCGGTGCTTGGCGTTCGCGGGCCCCGCAGGCGGGGCCTCTGGCCCCGTCGAGGACGACCGCGGGCGTCAAGTGCCGCCAACGCGCGAGTTGGGTGGGCTCACGGTGCATCCTCCCGAGGGATCCGGGCCAGCCGGGGACTCCCCGGAAGATGTGCCGTGAGTGCACGCAACTCGTGGGTTGGCGGTGCTTGGCGTCCACGAGCCCCGCAGGCGGCGCCTCTGGCCCCGTCGAGGACGACCGCGAGCGTCAAGTGCCGCCAACGCGCGAGTTGGGTGGGCTCACGGTGCATCCTCCCGAGGGATCCGGGCCAGCCGGGGACTCCCCGGAAGATGTGCCGTGAGTGCACGCAACTCGTGGGTTGG
>JAJDEX010000036.1 GCA_029259575.1 Planctomycetota bacterium
CCCGGCCGAGATCGAGGCGGAACGGAGCAAGCTGGAGTCCAAGCTCGAAGCGCCGCGCATCCGCCTCGCGATCGCTCCGCTCGAGGTCTCCGACCAGGACGAAGCTTGGCTGTCGAACGCCGAGGCGATCGAGGCGCTGCTCGAAGCGAGCCGGGAACACAAGTCCACGCAGCGTCGCATCGAAGTCCTCCAGCGCGACCGCAGCGAAGCGCACAGGACTGCCGTCGATGCGCTGGTCGACCTGGGCGCGAAGCCTGACACGGGACTGTTGCACGGGCTGCCCATGGCACGCCTCAAGGCCGAGGCCAAACGCTGGCGCGAGCACGAACCGGTCGCTGTGCGAACGAGCGGCACGACGGGTCTCGTGCTCGCAGGCATCGGCATCGCATGCGTGCTGATCTCACTGATTCCGGCCGTTCCCAGCGCTTTGGCGATCGGTGTGCTGTTGGTCGTCCCGGCGATCCTGCAGAGCCTCGGCAAACACGAATCGCCGTCAGCAGTGCGCCCCGAGGACGCTCTGTCCGTTCTCGAACCACTCGGCCTGGAACCGCGCGACGCAGCCGAGCTGGACGACCTGTTGCGCGACCTCGAGCTCGCGCGACTACCGCTCGTACAGGCGGGCAAGGCCGACGATCAGTGTCGCGAGCTCGAAGCCGCCTGGAACCAGCACGAGTCGATGGTGCAACAGCTCGTGCAGACGTTGCAGCTCGACGCTTCGCTGGACACGCCGCGGCAGACCGAACTGATGTTGCGCAAGCTGACCGAAGCGCGCGCGCGGGCCGAAGCTGCACGAGACGACCTTGCGGAGCGCAGGTCGTGTCAGGCCTTGCTCGACACGCACTCCGATGCGCTCGAAGCGTTGATCACGGAGTCCGAACAAGCGCGCGCCTTCTTGAGCCAGGGCTGGCCCGACCGTCCCGAACTCGCCGACGCATGGAACGCCTGGAAGCAGGAGTTGAAGGACTTCCACCAGTTCGAATCGCGTGAGGCCGAGTTGAAGGCCGATCCGCGCTGGGGCACGATCGAGCCCGCGTCGACGGCGATCGACGACCTGCAGGCCGAGCAGGACGCGCTGAACGACGAGATCGAGCAGGCCGTCAAGGACGAGAACCAGTTGACGCATCAGATCGAGGGCGATCCGGACGACGTCGCGCGCGTCCACGAGGACTGGCTGTCCCTGCAAGCCGAACTCGACGCGGTTCGTGTCCAACGCGATCGCCTGGCGCTGCTCGAGGCGATCCTGAACCTGGCCGAGATCGAGCATCGCGGCGCCCATCAGCCGCCCGTGCTCAAACGCGCCAGCGAGTACCTGGCCACGATCACGGGCGACCGCTACTCGAACCTCGACTACCTCGAAGGGCCGTCCGGCAAGTTGAGCGTGCGTGTCCACGAGACCGGCGAACGCACCGAGGTCGGCGCTCCCTTGTCGCGCGGCACCCAGGAACAGATCTACGTCTGCTTGCGGCTCGGCACGCTCGACTACCTGGATCGTGGGCGCGAGGCCCTGCCGCTCGTGCTCGACGAAGCCCTCGTGCACTGGGACGAGGTCCGACGCGCCGCGTTGTATCCCGTGCTCCAGAAGATCGCCGAACGCCGCCAGGTCGTGCTGTTCACGTGCCACGAATGGATGGCCGACGAGGCGCGCGACCTGATGGATGCGCGCGTGGTCGACCTGGCCGACACGACCAACCGATCGCTCATCGAGATTCCCACGCCTCCGTCGGCGGATGAAACCGTCGCGGAATCCGCTGAAGTTGACGCGGAAACGAACGTTGGAACGGTGACGGAGCAGCCGACCCAAGCGTCTGCGCCCACCTCCCCGGATGGGCCGGCGAACGATCCCGCCGCGCCCCGCAAAGAGGTTCACGCCACGCCACCGTCCGAGACCAACCCCGAGCCTGAGGCCCAGGACATGCCCGAAGCCGTCGACCCGATCGAGTCCGATTCCAGCCCGACCCTGTTCGAGTGATGCAGAATCACGCGCTTCTCTCCGCCACGACGCTGACGCTGTTGGCCTGCGTCGCGTGTCGCTCGGCGTCCCCCTACGACCGCGCATCCATGGCGCCGGAAGGTGTCGACGACGCCTTCGCCTACCTCGTCGGCAAGTACGACACCGACGGGGACGGCCTCGTCTCCCAGGCCGAGTACACGCGCGCAAGTGGCCGTTTCGGTCGATTGGACAGCGATGGCGACGGTTTCCTGACCCCCGACGACTTCCAGGGACTGCAGGTTCCCGAGCGCGGCAGCGGCATGGGCATCGGCATGAGCCAACGCTTCATGGGTCGCTACTTCCAGTTGGAACAGGATGCCACGCTGTCCCTCGACGAGCTGTGGGATTGCATCACCACGCACTACGACGGCAAGGGTGACACGCCCGCGGACGGTGTGCTGACCCAGGAGGAGTTCGCCTGCACGCACGAAGGTCGGCGCGGCACGATCCGCGGCGACGACAGTCCGATGGTCCAGAAGTTCATGGACCCGCACGACCCGTGGGCCGTCATGGCCGCCCAGGTCGACCTGGACCAGGACGCCGACATGGAACGCGACGAGTTCGCGGCGTTCTTCGACACCTACTTCGACGGCGAGCCGTTCGACTTCGGACCCAAGGACGAATCGGCGGATGCGACAGACGGGGACGACGAGGATGCACGCACCGCGCCTGTCGGCCAGCGCGCACCCGACTTCACGCTGACGACCGTCGACGGTCGCACGACACACACGCTCTCGACGTTCGCCGGCGATCGACCCGTCGCGCTGATCTTCGGCAGCTACACCTGACCTCCCTTCCGTCGCTCGGCCGGTCGGCTGAAGCAACTCTGGGAACAGCACGGCGACGAGGTCCAGTTCTTCGTGGTCTACATCCGCGAGGCGCACGCCCTGGACAGCCGCGCTCCGATGGGCATCGGCGACGGCATGCCGATCGTCGAGGACCCGGTGACGTTCCAGGAGCGCAGCGGCGTCGCCCAGGTCTGCATGACCAAGCTCGCCCTCGAGCCGATGCCCGCCCTGATCGACGACATGGACGACACGGCCAATCTCGCCTACGGCGCGGCTCCGGATCGGCTCTACCTGATCGGCACCGACGGCAACGTGGCCTTCAAGGGTGGTCCTGGCCCGGGTGGATTCGATCCGGGCGAGCTCGAGCAGGCCATCCTGGCCGAACTCGACCGTAGGAACGAAGCGGACTGAGTGAGCCCGGGTCTCGGGCCCCCGCTCCCGACCCTCCACGCGGCGTTCGGTCGCTCCTTTCGGTTCCGATTCGCGTCCATCCCCTAGATTTCCGCGCGCGCCGTGTCTCCTGGCCGATCGAGGGGTCCATCGGCCAGTTCGCGCGGGTATCCTGACGCGTTCCGAGTCCCCGGATCGAAGCCGAAATGACACCCCGAGAAAGGTTCCTCGCCGCATGCCGCCGCGAGCGTGAAGGTAGGCCGCCGGCCTGGATGATGCGCCAAGCTGGGCGCTCCCTGCCCGAGTACCGCGAGATTCGCGCCGGCCGCTCGTTCATGGAACTCGTGCACGACCCGAAGCTGTCCGCCGAGGTCACGTTGCAGCCCATCCGCCGCTTCGGCATGGATGCCGCGGTGATCTTCTGCGACATCCTCGTGCCGGCCGAGGCCATGGGTCGCTCCGTCTCGATCGTCGAGGGCACAGGCCCGATCGTCGAGCCGCCCGTGCGCACGCGCGACGACGTCGAGAGCTTGAACGACTTCGTCCCCGAACGTGACACGGCATTCTTGGCCGAAGCGATGGGCCTGGTGCGCGCCGAATTGGGCGACGAACGCGCCATGATCGGATTCTGCGGAGCGCCCTTCACCTTGGCCAGCTACATGGTCGAAGGTCGCAGTTCGCGCAACTACGAGCGCACCAAGGGCATGATGCTCGGTGAGCCCGAGACGTTCGCGCGTTTGATGGAGCGCATCGTCGACAACTCGATCCCGTATCTCGAACTGCAGGCCGAGGCCAGCGCCGATGCGCTGCAGATCTTCGACTCGTGGGGCGGCGCGCTGGACGAGGCCACCTGGCGCACGTTCATCTTCCCGCACGTGGCCCGGCTGGTCGAAGCCGCCAAAGGCACCGGGAAACCGGTGATCCTGTACGTGAACAACGGCGGACACCTGTTGGAGGCGATGGCCGACACCGGCGCGGACGTGTTGTCCCTCGATTGGCGCGTTACGGCCAAGGACGCCATCGCGCGCGTCGGCGACCGCTGCGCGTTCCAGGGCAATCTGGACCCGACCATCCTGTTCTCGACGCCCGCCGTCGTGAAACGCGAGGTGCGCCACGTCATCGATTCGTTCGCGGGCGCCGCGGGCCACATCTACAACATGGGCAGCGGCATCCTGCCGACGACGCCGCTCGAGAACACGACCGCGCACTGGGAAGAGGTCCTGCGCGACGTCACACCCGGAGCCAGCGCATGAGCCTGCACGTCTCCGCCGCCCTGCTCGAGAAGTACCGGACGTCCGCGCCGCGGTACACGTCGTACCCGACGGCGATCGACTGGGTGCCGGAGTCGTTCGAGCCCGCGAACTACGCGGACGAACTGAAGGCCGCCGCGAACAACACCGCGCCGATCTCGGTCTACGTCCACGTGCCGTTCTGCGAGCAGATGTGCTTGTTCTGCGGTTGCAACGTGGTGATCACGCGCTCGACCGATCGCGTCGATCGCTACCTCGACCGACTCGAGTGTGAGTTCGAGCGCGTCGGCGACACCGGCATCGGTTCGCGTCCCGTGCACCAATATCACTGGGGTGGCGGCACGCCAACGCACCTCACGCCGGATCGCATGTTGCGTCTGCAGAGCGCGTTCGACGACGTGTTCACGCGCACGGAGGACTCCGAGTCCGCGATCGAGGTCGATCCGCGCGTCACGACCCTGGAGCACCTGGACGCGTTGGCCCAGATGGGCTTCGGCCGCATCTCGATGGGCGTCCAGGACTTCGAAGAGGACGTCCAGGTCGCCATCAACCGCGTTCAATCGATCGAACAGACGCGCATGCTGGTGGACGGCGCGCGGGCCCGCGGCATGCAATCGGTCAACATCGACCTGATGTACGGCTTGCCGCACCAGACGCTCGAGGGCTTCCAGCGCACGATCGACGTCGTGCTCGACATGCGCCCCGAACGCGTCGCGCTCTTCCACTACGCGCACGTGCCGTGGATGAAGAAGCACCAGACGGCGCTCGACATGGGCGTCGCACCGTCCAGCGAGATCAAGCTCGAGATCTTCCTGCGAGCGATGGAGGCATTCACCGAGGCGGGCTACGTCTACCTGGGACTCGACCACTTCGCGCTGCCCGACGACGAACTCGCACGCGCCGCGAAGGCCGAGCGCCTGCATCGCAACTTCATGGGCTACACGACGCACAAGGGCAGCGAGATGGTGTCCTTGGGCGTGTCCGCCATCGGCGAGGTGAACGGCTGCTTCGCCCAGAACTTCGCCAGCGACGCCGAGTACCTGGACGCGATCGACGACGGCGGGCTCGCGACGAAACGCGGACATCGCATGAGCGACGACGACCGCCTGCGCCGCGACATCATCATGGGCATCATGTGCAACGGCGTGCTCGACACGCAGCAGATTGGTGCGGACCACGGCGTCGACGTGAACACGATGTTCGCCGACGAGTTGAAGTCGCTGGAGCCCATGGTCCAGGACGGCCTCATCACGATGGATGCGAACGCCGTGCGATTGACCGAGCTCGGCCAACTGTTCATGCGCAACGTCGCGCTCCCGTTCGACCGCTACTTCGCGGCTCGTTCCGCAGGCGGACGCGACGGCGACGGCACCTTCTCGAAGACCCTCTGAGTTCCACGTGCACGACGCCATCGTGATCGGCGGTGGGGCCAGCGGCCTCGCTTGCGCGCATGCCCTCGACCGCGAGGGCGTGGACGTCGTGTGTCTCGAGGCTGGCTCCCAGGCGGGTGGCGTCATCCAGACGGCGCGCGAAGGGGAGTTCCTGTTCGAGGACGGACCCAACACGATCCAGGCCAGCGCACGCACGTTTCGCACCGTTTGCGGCGAGTTGGGCATCGCGGATCGCCTGCGCCTGTCGTCGCCCTCGGCCGCCCAGCGCTGGCTCTACTTGAACGGCACGTTGCGCGCGCTGCCCACCGGCCTGCGCAGTCTGCTGACGAATCCGATCCTGTCGAAGCGGGCGCGCTTGCGCATCCTGACCGAACCGCTGCGTCGCTTCCGGCGCGTGGGTGGCGACATCGAGGAGCCGACGCTGGGCGAGTTCCTGGAGTCGCGTCTCGGTCACGAGGCCGCGCGCAACATCGGCGGGGCGTTCGTGCGCGGCGTGTATGCCGCCGAACTCGATGAACTCGGTGCGCGCAGCGCGTTCCCCAGACTCTGGGATGCGTGCAACGAACACGGTGGATTGATTCGCGGCATGCTGGCGACGGCGCGTGCGCGTAAGCAGGCGCCTCCCGCGCCTGGGCCGATCGGCACCAAGGACCAGTTGTTGTCGTTCGACGACGGACTCGGCGAACTGATCCATGGTTTCGAGGACCGTCTCGGCGCGCGGATTCGCCGGAACGCGCCGGTGGTCGAGCTGTCGCGTGGACCCGGCGGGTTCCAGGTCACCCTGGAG
>JAJDEX010000351.1 GCA_029259575.1 Planctomycetota bacterium
CTGCGTGGGGGTCAGGTGAAGCAGCGGAAGATGACGTGGTGGAATCAGACATGGCTGACATTCGAGAGATGCGGGGCATACGTGCAATACGAGGGATGCCAAGGGGGTGATTGGATGCCGGGAGAGGGGGACAGGGAGGGAGTTATACGATTTCCAGGACGGCCTGGCTGCCGTCTTTGACCGCCGCCACGCGAAGCAACACCCGCATGGCTTGGGCGACGCGGCCCTGGCGGCCGATAACCTTGCCCTTGTCTTCGTCGGCGACTTCGAGGCGGAAGACGGTTCGGCCGTCTTCCACGGATTCGGTTACGACCACGGAGTCGGGGTCGCTGGCCAAAGACCGGGCGATGTATTCAATAAGCTCTTTCATATCTAATTATGGTACGCGGGTCAAGTTACGGTGCGCGGGTGAGATCAAAGGTGAGCGGCGAGCCCGGGCCGGCGCTATTCAGCGGCCTCTTCGTCACCGGAGGCTTCTTCCTCTGCGGCTGGGGCCTCATCGGGAGCTTCGTCCTCTGGGGCTTCGTCAGCCGGCGCTTCTTCTCCCGGAGCTTCGTCTACAGGAGCTTCGTCAGCCGGAGTTTCCGCGACTGCGACTGGGGCCGGGGCAGCGGCTGGCGCTACGGCAGCGGCGGCGACGGTTTCGTCTACAAGAGTCACTTCGCCGACAACGGGATCTTCGCGAGCGCGGACAAGCGTTCGGGGATCCACGTGCACGACTCGTACGTGAGTCCGGCACCTGCCCCCGCCAAGCGCGTGCATCTGGAACTGGACGTCGACTCCGACGGGCCGCGCATCGCCGCCGAGCCGAAACGCTGGAACCGGTTCCCCGCCGAGTCCGCGATCGAGGTCGACCTGTTCAAAGGACACCTCCCGCGCATCTCCCCCAGGGATCGCGGTGCGCCGCAGCCGAAGGGAGGCACCGACGGGTGATCCCATGGCACAGCGCACCAAACTTCATTTCGCTCGTTACGAGTTCAAGTACATCCTGACCGCGGCCCTGCGCCGCGAGCTGGAGAGCGAGTTCCAGTACTTCGTCGAGCTCGACCCCTTCGTGGCCGACCGCGAAGGCGCCAAGTACTTCGTGCGCAGCCTGTACTTCGACAACGACGCGCTCGACCACTACTTCGAGAAGACGGACGGACTGAAGCATCGCAACAAGTTCCGGCTGCGGACGTACACCGGCGATCCGAATGGGTCCGCGCCGCGCTTCCTCGAGCTGAAGGGTCGTCACAACAACCTGGTGCTGAAGAAGCGCACGGGCATGGGGCCCGACTTCGAGTGCCTGGTCTCCGGGGGAACGCTCAGCCAGCAGATCCTGAACCACGCGGATCCCGGGCCGATTCGGGATCGCTTCCAGTTCGACCTGCTGCGCCGCCGCATCCATCCCGTGATGCTGATCGACTACGACCGCCGCGCGTACGTCAGCAAGTACGACCCGGGCTTCCGCATGACGTTCGACGACAACCTGTTCGGCACCGCGACCGACCGGCTGTTCCCGGATGCCCGCCCCCAGCGCCGTGCCCTGCTCGCCGGCCGCTCCATCCTCGAAGTCAAGTTCGAGCACCATATCCCGCGCTGGTTCCACGCGTTGATCCAGACCCTCGAACTCCGACGGGTCTCGATCTCGAAGTACTGCGCGGGCATCGAAGCCCACGAACTCGCTCCCGTACTGGACTGAACAGCCGCCCGAGGAGACGGCCACCTGGCTCGCCCTCGTCCGGACACCTAGAATCGCCCGCCGCTATGGATCCCATCACTCAGAACGCCCCCACTCCGCCCGTCGAACTCGGACTCTTCGAGATCTCGACGAACCTCGCACTGTCGATCGTCCTCGGACTGGTCGTGGCGATGGTCTATCGACAGACGCACAAGGGGCTCTCGTACTCCCAGTCGTTCACGCTGACGATCGTCTTCGTCACCGTGATCGTCGCCATCGTGATGATGGTGATCGAGAACAGCATCGCGCGGGCCTTCGCCCTGGTCGGTGCGTTGTCGATCATTCGCTTCCGCACGGTCGTCAAGGACACCAAGGACACGGCGTTCGTGTTCCTGGGCCTGGCGGTCGGCATGGCGGCGGGCACCAGCAACTACCTGCTGGGTGGCCTCGGCACCGCGGTCGTCGGCATCCTGGCGATCGTCCTGCACAGGACCAACTTCGGCGCGCTCTACAAGAGCGAGTTCATCCTGCGTTTCCGCTACGACAAGGACACGGACAGCGCGGCCTACCTGGCTGCGATCCAGCAGAATGCCCGCCGCTCGAACATGCTGCACATCGAACCCTCGGGAGACGGCTCCTCGCTGCTCCTGACGTACGACATCGAGCTCATGGAAGGTCAGGCTGCCGAGGAGCTGGCGTCCGCCCTGGGCGTGCTCAAGGGCATCAGTGAGGTCACCCTGATCGCGTCGAAGAACGACGTCGACTACTAGACCTCGCGCCCAACGGAACGGCCCCCCTCCCTCGTTGGGAGTGCTGGGGCATTGGGGGGTAACGCGGGGGGCGGAGGGTGAGAGCGGGAGGGCCGGCCGCG
>JAJDEX010000352.1 GCA_029259575.1 Planctomycetota bacterium
ATGCGCGTGGTGGGCGTCACGCCACCGTTCGAGGGGCGCCCGCACCTGGACCTCGGCCATCCCTTGAAGCGACTCACCAAAGGCGCCTACCCCGATGGCCGCCTGGCCACGCTCGAGCACGAGTTGTGTGGACTCGTGCGCCAGGACGATCTGCCCGGCGCCATGGCTCCCGCGGCCTGGTTCGATCATCTGGCCGGTCGTCCGCACCGCCTCGAGGGCGTGTTCCGCCACAACAAGGACGACGTCCTGTCGCTGGTGACGTTGGCCGCGTACCTGGGACGCGTGAATCAAGAGTCCCGCGCCAACGGCGAGGCCCTGCCGGGCCCCGCGGACTTCCGTGCTCGCGCGATGGCGCGCTCGTTGGAGTCGCTGGGGGACCGCGAGGCCGCCGTCGATTGGTGGTCGCGAGCGTTCGAACGCGCGCCGACGCGGGACGTCGAACTCGCACGCGCGGAATGCCTGCGTCGTTCGGGTCGCGCGGACGCTGCTCACGCCGCGTTCGTCGCGCTCGCGGCGGCCCCCGACGATCGCACCACGGCGCCGGCGCTCTTGGCGCACGCCAAGTTGCTCGAGCACGACCGCGTCGATGCGGCAGGCGCCCTGGAAGCGAGCCGGCGCGCTGCGCTGCTGGTCACGCGCTTCCACTGCGGGACCGAGGCCAAACGGTTGGGCGACGACTTGCTGAAACGCATCGAACGCCTCGCGCGTCGCACGGGTTTGCACCAGAACGACTAGGAGCCTGTGTCACCGATCGCGGATCCGCTCGGACTCGAGGCAAGCACGATCGGATCTGCCATCTAGGACGTAGGCTCCAAGCGTGCGCCGCCGGATCTACGCGTCCGCGAGATATTGTCGGATCGCGTCGGGGTAGGCGTCGCGCTCCACCTCGAACACCCGAGCCGCCAGCGTGTCCACCGTGTCGTTCGGCTCGACCGGGCACGTGCGTTGCAGCACGATCGGACCGTGGTCGTACTGGTTGTCGACGACGTGCACCGTGCAGCCGGTGACCTGGCAACCACGGTCCAGCACCGCTTGATGGACGTGGTGCCCCCAGCAACCCTTGCCGCCGAACGCGGGCAACAGGCTGGGGTGGATGTTCAGGACGCGCCCGTTCCAAGCTCGCGGCACGACGAGCATGCGCAGGAAACCGGCCAGCAGGATCAGGTCACAGCCCGCGTCCTGGATCGCCGTGAACGCCGCGTGACTGAACCCGGCGTCGTTGAGATTGCGTTCCGGATCGAGCACGAGTTGAGGGATGCCGAGGGCCTCGGCTCGTTCGAGCGCGAGCACGCCGGGCTTGTTCGACAGGCAGAGACCGACTTCGAGGTCGAGCTCGCCCGCCTGGCACAGCCGGCCGATGTGTTCGAGATGGCGTCCCGTGCCGGACACCAGAATGGCGGCGCGGCGTGTCATTCGGCGTCTTTGATGAGCTCGCTCATGTCGGCGGCGACATGCACGATGAGTTCCTCGAGGGCCGGTGCGCAGGCCTCGGCGCGTTCGACGAGTTCGTGCATGCGCAAGGGCTCCTCACCGCTGTCCGTGACCGCCACGATCGTCAGCAGACCGAGCCCCGCGTGCGCCGCGGCGATCAAGGGATCGGCGAGTCCCTGGACGGCGACGTTCGCACCGGTCGTGCGCAACCAGGCGAGCTCGGCCGGCGTCGTCAACGACGGTCCCGTGACGCAGGCCGCGATGCCCGGTTCGAGTCCGATGCCGCGCGAGCGCGCACGTTCCTTGGCGCGGATGCGCAGGGTCTCGTGATGGATGAGCGTCGAGTCCGGGAACAGCGGTCCCAAGCGCGATTCACCCAGGCCACGCAGCGGCGTCGAACCGGACACGTTCAGGTGGTCGGTCACCGCGATGAGATCGCCCACTGCGGGCGGACCGTCCCGCGGGCCCAGTCCGACGCCCGCCGCCGTGACGATGCCGAGCGATGCACCACAGGCGGTCGCGAGCCAGATCGGCCAAGCGCGTTCCCAGGCCTCGGTGTCGGGATCGCCACCCGTCCAGCTCGCGTGGGTCGGTGCATCCTCGAGCAACCAGAGCTGCAGGTCGCCGATGCGTCCTGCGATCAGTTCGCTGCCGCGCCACGTCTTCGGAATACCGTCCAGCTGGGACAGGGACAGCCGGCGCTCGTCGGTCAGGCTGCCGGGCAGGGCGCCGAGACCGGTGCCCAGAAGGGCGAACGCGTCCGGGGCGGGCAGGCCCTCTTCATCGATCACCAAGGTGGAGATCGCGGAGGTCACGGCATCGAGGCTCGAGGTGGTCATCGGGAACAGTGGAGCAGGGGGGAGCTCAGCGTGTGGGGAATTTCGTTGTGGCAGCATCCTGCCCGACACTCGCGACGTTCACAGGCCTTGGCCGTCGGAGAGGAGCAGGACGATCAGGGAGCTCTCGTACTCGGTCAGGACGCGCTCCAACCGTTCGGAGGCTTCCGACCAGCGTTCGTCGCTGAGGGCGTTCAACGCGCGGCCCAGGGCGCGGGCGGCGGACCGTTCGCGCTGGACGAGTGTGGCGGCCGCAGCATCCTGGGTCCAATCGTCCAAGGCCTGGAAGGCCTCGTCCAGGGCGGCGACCTCGCCGACCGTGAATCGGGCGGTGCTGTCGGACCCGAGCATCTCGGAGACCTGGGAGACGACGTCCAGGACGGTGGCGACCCGCACCCAAGCGCTGATCGCGGAATCGATGTCGTCGGACCAACCGCCCTCGATCCGTTCGTGGAACAGGTTGGCCAGCGTGCGCGGATTGCCGATCAGGTGAGCCCAGGCGATCTGCTCGCCCGCGATGCGGACTCCGGTCTTGTCGACGCCCGTACATTCCTCGGTCGAAGGCTTGCGGCCCCGCGGATCGAGGATCGAGCGGCGGCGCCAACCCGGTGAGGACCATGCCTGGATCAAGGCGTTCTGCGCAGCACGAATGCGTTCGACGTCCTGGAGCACCGGTTGAATGCGCGACCGTGCACCCGGTGTCGACAACGATGCGAGCAGTTGCGTGAGCCGCACGTTCGCGGCGTCGAAGTTCCCCGCGCGCAATTCGGCCTCGAGTCCGTGCTCGCCACCGAACGCGATGGCAATGGCCCTGCGGTCGCCTTCGACCTGGGCGATGCCGAATGCGGTCTCGCGCTGTGCCAAGTCCTGGAGCAACTGCTGAGCTTGTTCGCGAAGCTCGAGCGCCTCTGCGGCACGGGGCGGAACGTCACCCGGAAATGCGGGGAGGGCCAAGCCGTGGATGCACGCCTGCAGGCGTCCGCTCGACGACAGGAATTCGCCCTTCGCTTCGAACGCGGCGGACTCGGCGATCGAGTCGGCCCCGAATCGCACCGCAGCCTCGAGCAGACCCATGATGAGCGCATCGCGTTGGGAGAGGAACGCCGGATCGTTGGCCCAGAGTTCCTGGCCGGGAACGGCGCGCAATGCGCTGAGTGATTGGCCGAACTGCGGCGGGTCCGTGGCCGGAGTCGCGGCGGTACGGAGGGACGCCAGGATCTGTGCGCGCTGGACATCGAGCGCCGACGTGGCCTCGACCGCCGCTGCGAGTGCGCTCTCGAGCGTCCCCGCCTGATCGCCGGCCGTGGTCGCCGCCGTCGTACCGGGGAAGGACACGGCCAGTTCCCGCAGGCGTTCCGCGCGCGCCTCGTCCGTGAGTTCCTCGGCATCGAGGCGGGAGAGGGCGTTCGTTGCTTCCTGTTCGAACTTGCGCTCGGCTTCGTCGTCGTCCGCAGGCGGCGGATCCGGATCAACACCAGCGCCGGATTCGGTATCGACCAGCGCGTTCGGTGTGCCCTGCGATTCGTTGTCGTCGACCGCAGGCCCCGCGCCGTTCGGGCCTTGACCAACAGGAGACGGATCCGAAGGTTGCGGATCGTCCTTCGGGCCTTCGCCGCTCAACGCGAAGAACGCGGCGACGCCCGCCACGATCAGCCCGCCGACGACCAAGAGCAGCTTGAGTGGTCCACCCGACGGAGCGTCGGACGTGCTTCCCGAACGCAGGGCATCGAGTTCGTCGAGCAGGGCCTGGGCGCTCGGGTAGCGGTCGGCCGGATCCTTGGCCAGCAAGCGATGCACGCAATCGGCGACCTTGGCGGGCAGGCCGGGAACGCGTTCGGCGAGAGACGGCGGTGTGTCGTGCAGGACCGCGCGCAGGATGTCGCCCGTGCGTTGACCTTCGAACGGGGTGTGACCGCTGAGCAATCGGTACGCCGTCGCGCCGAGCGAGTAGAGGTCGGAGCGCGCATCGGCCGCTGCGCCGCGCACGACCTCGGGTGCGATGAAGTGCGGCGTGCCCAGGACCTTGCGTTCGACAGTCTGGTCGAGGCTGGCCTGTTCGACCTGGGCCGCGAGTCCGAGGTCGGCGAGCTTGGTCGTGCCGTCGCTGGCGACCATCAGGTTCGCGGGCTTGATGTCGCGATGGACGAGGCCGAGCGTCTCGGCATAGACCAACGCGCGGGCAGAATCCGCCAGCGCATCCAGCGCCACGCGCCACGGCAGCGGCCCGTTCGAGACCAGCCGCGACTCGAGGCAGCCGCCGTCCATGACCTCCATCGCCAGGTAGTGCACGGCGCCCGCCTGGCCGACGTCGTAGACGTGGACGACGTTGGGGTGTGCGAAGCGCGCGGCCGCACGGGCTTCCTCCTGGAAGCGTCGCACGAAGTCCTGGTCCGCAGCGAGCTTGGGCGCGAGCACCTTGAGCGCGACGCGCCGTTGCAGGCTCTCCTGGATCGCGGACCAGACGACGCCGCTGCTGCCGCGCCCGAGCAGGCCCTCGAGCTGGAAGCCGGGGATGCGCGGGGCCTTGGGTGTCTTGAGCTTGGGGGCCGGCGCGGGCTTGGGCGGCTCGACGTCGCCTTCGACCTCGATGCGCCTGGACCCGATCTCGATCACGTCGCCAACGGTCAGGCGCACCGCCGTGATGCGCTGGCCGTTCACCAGCGTCCCGGCGTCCGTGCCGAGGTCCTGCAGAGCGAAGCCTCCACCTTTGACGCGGCCGATGGTGCAGTGCACCGGTTCGACGCCGGCGCCCGCCAACATCACGTCGGCACGCTCGGCGTCGGAGCCGAGGACCATCCGTCCGCTGCGGGGGAGCGCGACCAGGGGCGCGCCCTGATCGAGACGCAGTCGTTTGGGTGCCGCGCTCATGCGCCAGCTCCCTCGGCTTCAGGCTGTTGCGGATCCACGCCGGAGTACAGCGCGCCGCCGATGCGAATGCACGTACTGCCTGCACGAACCGCCTGTTCGAGGTCGCCACTCATGCCGAGCGAATACCGACAGCGACCGTCCCGGAACGCGCTCGCGTGTTCCGCGGCCAAGGTCGTGCCCAGTTCGACGACGCGTTCGAAGACGCCGCGCGTGGTGACGTCCGTGGACTCTTCGCGCGGTCCCATCGCCATCAGGCCCAGAAGCTCGAGGTGCTGGGCGGCCTGCACGCGTGCGACGGCAGCGGCGAGTTCGTCGGGTGCGAAGCCGTGCTTCTCGGCCTCGCAGGTGAGGTGCACCTGCAGGTAGACGGCGAGCGGGCGTCGGGACGCGTCGGTGAGGCGCTCGAGCGTCTCGATCAACCGCAGCGAGTCGACCGAATGCAGCACGGTGATCTCGGCGACGACGCGCGCGGCCTTGTTGCGCTGCAAGTGTCCGACGAAGTGCCACCTAACGTCGAGATCTTGCGCACGCAGCGCTTCGACCTTGGTCGCCAGTCCTTCGGCGCGGTTCTCGGCGAGCTCGAGCCAACCGCGACGTGCGAGGGAAGACGCGATCTCGTTCGACACGCTCTTCGTGACCGGCAGGAGCTGGACATCCGAGGAGTTCCGGCCCGAGGACTGGGCGGCATCGTCGATGCGGGAACGCACCGCGGCCAGGTTCGCGTCGAGCTGGATCATCTGCCGGATGGTCTTCCGGCCGGCTCGGGGCGCGGCGGGAAGGGGGCCGAGGATTCTATCCTGGCTGCCTGTCCTATCCGCACTGGGGAGGCTGGTCATCCGACTGGTCCAGCGGGAATCATGATTCGACGCACCTCTCGACCACGGAAATGGCCAGGGTTCGGCTCGCTCAGGTCGATCCCAGCCATCGGTCCTCCGGCATCGGTCCTGACCCACCCGAACATGGTGGCCAGCTCCAGAGGGGCCAGGCCCGCCGGAAGTCAGACCCCGGTGATGAACTGCCCGCCCGGCAGGCGTAGGCCCTCGCGGGGCAGCCTTTCGAGTTTGGGCTCCGGTTCGACCGGGGCAGCATGCTTCAGGGTGAGACGCAGTCGGACCCGGGTGGTGGAGCGCACGCGGCGTCCTTCGCAAGGGCGGATCCCGGCGACCCAGATGAGTTCCTCGTCCCCGTTCTCGTCCTCGGCGAAGACGAGCGGAACGCGGCTGCGCTCCTCTTTGGGAACGCCGGCGTCGGACAGGAAGCGGGTCAGTCGACGACTGCCCGGGGCTCCCAGTCCGTGGAAACGATCGCCCGAGCGCAGGCTGCGGACGGTGAAGCGTCGGCTCGACGAGCCGTTGCACAGATCGGTCCCGTCGAGTTCGACGAGCGCCGCCTGGGCAGGGACCGGTTGACCCGGCTCGACCTCGACCCGTTCGGCGCGCAGCACGCGTCCGTCCGGAAGCACGGCCTCGCCAGGAATGCTGAGGGACACCTGGAAGTCGTGGATGGATCCTTCGGAACCCTCGGGCTCGACCGCGGTGGGCGGAACGAGCAGCAGGTCCTCACGGCTGAGCTGCAGGATCCAACCGCCCGGCAGCGCGTGCCGGCAGGTCTTCTTGTCGTTCAGGTCCTGGACGATGGCCTCGACCAGCCCGCGTGAGGGCGGTTGACCGGTGCCTTCGTGGATCAAGCGCCACAGGGCCCGCCGTTGGAGCGGGGTGGCCAGGACGGCGACCTCGGGGCGCGCGAGGCGTCCACCCAGGTACTGATCGGCCTCGCTGCGCAGGGCAGGGGCGTGCGTGGGGGCCTTCCAGCCCAGGTGGGCGGTGCGTTGGGCGAGCTCCTCTTCGAGGCTCTCGACTGCCGCTGCGAAGGCGCGCAGGCCTTCGAGACCCTCCGGACCACAGGTGGCTTCCACCTGGGGCAGGAGCCCGTGACGCACCCGATTGCGGGTGTGGTCCGGACTGGTGTTCGATGCGTCCTCGCGCCACTCGAAGCCCGAATCGCGCAGGACGCGGCGGACCTCCTCGCGTCGCATGGACAGCAAGGGGCGGACGGCGGACAGGGGAGAGCCCTCGGACGAGGGGCCGACGCGGCGTTGTCCCAGGAGTCCCGGAAGGCCGGGGAGGGCGCTGCCCCGCAGCCAGCGCTGCAGGAGGGTCTCGAGGGCGTCGTCCTCGTGATGGCCGGTCAGGATGGTCGCGATCCCGGCCTGGCGGGCTTCCTCGGCCAGGGCGCGGTAGCGCAGTTCGCGTGCGCGGGCCTCGAGATCGGGTGCGTCGCCGTCCAGCTCGATGCGGCGGCGGGCGAAGGGGATGCCGAGGCGGGCGCACAATCGGGCGCAGAACGCCGCATCGCCCTCGGAGGCATCTCCTCGGAGTCCATGGTCGACGTGGACGGCCAGGACCTTCGGTCTCGGCTCGGCACGGGCGACCAGATGCAGGAGGAAGACCGAATCGGCTCCGCCGGAGAGGGCCACGACGACGGGCTGTCCCGGCCGCAATCCCGACGCGCGGGAGAGCTGGGCCCAGCGGGCAGCCCAGGGGAAGGGCTGCCGACTCGGGGACCCGGACGAGGCCCCATGGTGGGGCGGGTTCCCGAAGGACGAGTTGTGTGAGGTGGGCGTCACGGTGGTGGGTGGCGTACTCGCGCGGGGCACGCTGGAGGTGGTTCGGCCAGGTCCTTCCCGAGTGTCCCAGGGTCTCCCCGGGGCACCCTTGGTCGGTGCAGGAACTCCCCATTGCGACAGAAGATCGACGCGCGATCCACCGCCGTGCAAGGAAGGTCCGTTGAAGCCATCGGCGGGGCGCTGTATTCTCTGCCGCCGATTCGCAGGAAACCTTCGATTCCCGCGGCTCGCCGCCATTCCGGGGCCGTCCAGCGCGACCCCGGCCCAAAAATCTTCCTCCACCGGTTCTCGCCGGGGTGCTCGTTTGTCCGCGGAATCCGCTTGCAATCGATGTGTTCCTCGAGTCCGCAGCTTTTCTCGAGGCCCAGCGCCTCGGCTTTCCACGCGGGTCCAACCCCGTTCCTTCCGCACATCGGATCCTCCATGCGCATCGCCATCAACGGCTTCGGCCGTATCGGTCGCAACGTCTTCCGCATCGTTCAGAACACGCCCGGCTGCCAAGTCGTCGCGATCAACGACCTGACCGATCCGGCCACTCTGGCTCACCTTCTCAAGTACGACTCGGTCCACGGCCGTTACCCGGGCAAGGTCACCGCGACCAAGAACGCCATCACCGTCGATGGTGAGAAGATCACGATCACCGCCGAGCGGGATCCGTCCAAGCTGCCGCACAAGGCGAACCGCATCGACTTCGTCGTCGAGGCCACGGGCGTCTTCGCGACGCGCGAGGCCTGTGCGCGTCACCTCGAGGCCGGCGCCAAGAAAGTGTTGCTGACCGTGCCGCCCAAGGACGAGATCGACGCGATGGTCGTGCTCGGCGTCAACGAAGGCACGCTCAAGGCCACGGACCAGATCATCTCGAACGCGTCCTGCACCACGAACTGCTTGGCGCCGGTCGCCAAGGTCCTGGACGACGCGTTCGGCATTCAGCACGGCTTGATGACGACCGTTCACGCCTACACGAACGATCAGCGCATCCTCGACCTGCCGCACGGCGACCTGCGTCGTTCCCGCGCCGCAGCGGTGAACATCATCCCGACCTCGACCGGTGCTGCGCGCGCCGTCGGCAAGATCCTCCCCGGCCTCAAGGGCAAGCTCGACGGCATGTCGATGCGCGTTCCGGTCCCGGACGGTTCGGTCGTCGACCTGGTCGCGACGCTGAAGACCAAGGTCACCGTCGAAGAGGTCAACAAGGCGCTCTCCGACGCGGCCAAGCGCGGTCCGCTCAAGGGCATCCTGGCTTACACCGAGGATCCGATCGTGTCCTCCGACATCGTCGGTGATCCGCACTCATCGATCGTCGACGGTCAGGCGACGATGGTCATGGCCGGCAAGTCGGTCAAGGTCATCGCGTGGTACGACAACGAGTGGGGCTACTCGAACCGCGTCGTGCAATTGATGCGCGTCGCGCACCGTCTGAAGGCGGGCTCCGCGAGGAAGGCCGTCTCGAAGAAGAAGACGGCCCGCCGCTAGTCCCGCTGCTCGAGGCGTTCGCTTCGAGCTCGATCACGCGCGGCCGGCTCCGGATTCTCGGGTGTCGGCCGCGCCCCGTTTCCCTTTCGCTCTGCAACGAACCATGACGCTCTCCGCCCCGACCCTCGCCGATCTTCATCTGTCCGGTTCCACCGTGCTCGTGCGCGTCGACTTCAACGTGCCGTTCGGAGGCGACGGAGCGATCACGGACGACACGCGGATCCGTGCTGCCTTGCCGACCTTGAAGGCGATCCTGGACGCCGGCGGGAAGCCGGTGTGCTTGATGCACCTGGGTCGTCCGAAGGGCGAGGTCGTGGATGGGTTGCGCGTCGCGCCGGTCGGTGTGCGGTTGCAGGAACTGCTCGCTTCGCCGGTGCTGACTTTGGGCGAGAGCGTGGGGGACGACGTGAAGGCCGCCATCGACGCGGCGTCCATGGGCACGACCGTCTTGCTCGAGAACGTGCGCTTCCATCCGGGCGAGACGACCGGCGACGACGCGCTGGCGCAGCAGTACGCCGCGCTGGGGGACTGCTTCGTGAACGACGCGTTCGGTGCGAGTCACCGCGCGCACGCTTCGGTGTCCGGCATCGCCGCGCACCTGCCCTCGGCGGCTGGATTGCTGCTGCAGAAGGAGGTCGAGGCCTTCGCGCGCGTCCTGAACGATCCCGCGCGCCCGTTGGTGGCGATCCTGGGCGGCGCCAAAGTGTCGGACAAGCTGACGGTGATCGAGAACCTGATCGACAAGGTCGATTCGATCCTGATCGGTGGCGGAATGGCCTACACGTTCCTGGCCGCCCAGGGCATCGGCATCGGCACGTCGCTCGTCGAAACCGACCGCATCGACATGTGCAAGGCCGCACTCGCCAAGGCGGCCGCCAAGGGCGTCGACCTGATCCTGCCCACGGACCATGTCTGCGCCGAGGCGTTCGCCCCCGACTCGCCGCCGCGCACCTCGGGCCCGGACGTTCCGGATGGATGGATGGGCCTGGACATCGGCCCGGAGTCCGCCAAACGTTATGCCGACATCGTGCGCGCCGCGAAGACGGTCGTGTGGAACGG
>JAJDEX010000353.1 GCA_029259575.1 Planctomycetota bacterium
TGGCTGCGCTTGTCCTCGGCTGCGTCCGCTCCTGGCTGCGGTCGCGGGGGTTGCACTTTCTGCTTCGTCCCTGGCTCTGTGGGCTCCGGCCGACGCCCGACTGGATTCACGTTGGTCTCACGCCGCTCCTGCATCGCTGCGTGTCCTCGACATCGTTCTTCCTCGTGTCTGCCGGGTGCGAAGGTTGCCGGAATCGAGTTCCAACCGCTTGGTTCGGGCAACCTTCGATCGGGGCACAAGAATCCCTCACTTTTCCTGCAACCCATCCTGTGCCGAGCCAGTTCTCCTGACATGGCGCACCCTACATCACGAAGCTCAAGCTCGAACCGCTCGAAACGCAAACGGCGTTCATCGCCTCGAGCACCCCGAGGACCAAGGTACGAACAACTACGACTGTGCAGGAATCTCCACGGTGGATGGCGACCGGGATCGGGAAGGCCCAGGAGTGAGAGTGCTGGTGTGTCTCACCAAACTCGCTCGGCAGTGACGCGTCACCAGGTGGTCCATGTGACGATGAAGCTGAGGGATGGGCTTCGTGGGTTGCGGAACGATGGTGAGTGTCAGGAGGTTTGGAGGCACTTGATCGCGGGAAGCCAGAGGGATGGCTTTCGAATCGTGCACGCGACGGTGCAGAGCAACCACGTCCACTTGCTGTGCGAAGGAGAATCGCGCGACACTTTGTGGCGCGGCATGTGTGGCGTTGCAACGCGGGTTGCGAAGGGGCTCAATCGGTTCTGGGGCCGGCGTGGGAAGGTCTTCAAGGACCGCTACCACGACCGGGTGATGGGGAGCCCCAGGGAAGTCCGGCGGGCGCTCGCCTACTTGTTCGGCAACGCGGCTCATCACGGACGGCCGCCGAAGAGGGGGCGTGTCGATGGGCGTTCGAGCGCTCCCTGGTTCGAAGGGTGGACGCAGGCTCCCGCGAATGCTCGGCCTCACGGGGAGCATCCGCTGGCTCGTGCTCGCAGCTTCCTGTTGCGGACTGGGTGGAAGCGTTGGGGTTTGCTGGAACTCGAACCGTGACGGCCGTGGAGCCTCGCGGGCCCATGAGAGTGTTGCCCCACGAAAACACCGGCGCACTCGGGATCGAGTACGCCGGCGCCTGAGAAGAGCTTGCAGGCTGGGCCCGCAAGCGATCACTGATCGCGGTCGGGCTTGCCGGGGTAGTAGTCCAGCTTGTCCAGCGGCATCACGATCGAGGTGACGACGTTGCCTGCGTGGCTCGCGACGCGTTTGAAGTAGCGGTAGGCCAAGGCTGCCGCAACGACGTTGCGTCCCTTCTCGACCATCAGGATGCCGACCTGTTCGTCGCAGAGACTTTGGAGCTTGTCGGACTCGGTCAGGTAGGCGGCAGCGAGTTGCTCGTCTTGGGACTCGATGAGGCCGGCGGCTCGGACGAGCAGCTTGGACACGTGGTCCTTGCACTCGTTCAATGCCGTGCGTTCCGCGTCGGTTCCGAGCTCGGGCCGGGCGAGGGCCAGCTCGAAGATGTTCTTCGCGTAGTCGCCGATGCGCTCGGCATCCTTGACCAGGCTCATCAGGACGAGCAAGGCCGGAACGTGTGCGCCACCGTGAACGGAACCGTGGACGACGAGCTCGCGACGGATCGCTTGCTCGGTGCGGTTGATGCGTTGGTCGGTCGTGTAGAGATCTTCGCGGATCACTTCCGGGTCGGTTCCGCCGATGAGGGCGTTGGACGAGGCGTCGAAGATGTGACGGCCGTCCGCGAGCATCTCGAGGAACTGCCGCTGAATCTTCTTCAGCTGGGAATGGTCGCGGAGGGATTGCAGCCAGTCGAACATGGGATCGAGTCGGGTCTTGATTGTTACTTGTCGAGGAGGATGTAGCCGAGCAGGGGCAGAAGGACGAAGACGCCTCCTACATAGGCCACGACGATGAACGGGTTCTTCTGGGCTCCTGCAGCCAACTTCTCGGCCATCCGGATCGGAATGTCGCGCAAAATCGGCAGGGGATAGAAGAGAAGCACGCCGACCATGTTGAACAGCAGGTGCACCAGGGCGATCGTCAACCCATCGGGGTTGTCGGTGCCCATACTTGCCAGGAGAGCAGTTACGGTCGTGCCGATGTTCGCTCCCAGCATGATCGGGAAGGCGTTGCGCAGGGTCAGGACACCCGCGGCGCACATGGGAACCAGCAGCGAGGTCGTGATGCTCGACGACTGAACAGCCACGGTCATCAGGATGCCGACCCCGATGCCGATCAAGCCGCTACGCCCCAACTGCTTGTTGAGGGTGCGCTCGAGTGCTCCGGAGAACACGACCTTGAGGTTCTTGGTGATGAAGATCAAGCACAGGAAGGTCAATGCGATGCCGATCACCAGCATGACTCCTGCCAGCGCCTTGCCCTCGAAGCCGAGAGCTTCGACGCTGCCCTGGAGCCAGTTGCCCGCGGACTTGACGGCCTGCTTGATGGGGCTCTCGTACTCGCTGCCACCGATCGAGGTCAGCTTTCCGGAGATGGCGCTGGCACTCTTTTCCAGAACACCGGTGCCGATCTCGAGCGGCAACAGGGCGATCACACAAAGCAGATTGAAGAAGTCGTGAACGGTCGCAGCTGCGAAGGCTCGGCGGAACTCGTTGCCTTGCCGAACGTGGCCGATGGACACGATCGTGTTCGTGATCGTGGTCCCGATGTTGGCCCCCATGATCATGGGGACCGCGGACGCCAGCTTGAGGGTGCCGTTGCCGACCAGGGACACGATGGTCGAGGTCGTCGTGCTGGAGCTCTGCACCAGGACCGTGGCAAGGGTGCCGACGGCCAGGCCCGCGAACGGGTTGGCGACGCCATCGAACATCGATCCGGCGGCACCCTTTCCGAAGGCTTTGATCGAGGACCCCATCAAGCGGATCGCCACGAGGAAGGCGAACAACAGGGCGAGTACGAAGATCAGCCGAAGCCAGATCGGGAACCTCGTTCTGACCGTCAGGGTTTCGACTGAGCTGGGTGCGGAAGAAGACATGCCGGGGGGATGGGGGGAGGAGTCACCTAGGTGCGCCGTGTGCGGGGGTCAACAACGCAGCGTGAGGTCCGCGTAGACTAGGAAAGGAGCAAGGCCCCAAGTGCTTCAGTCGGGTGGATTCCGGGCGGATCCTCCCGCTATGGAGATCGTCCTGGCGAGAGGACGAACCACGGGGGCTCCACCCCATCCCAGAAGCAGAATCCCTGCGCCGATGCCAAGGCCGAGTGCCCGCTGGTTCCGCGCTTAGGATCCCTCGTCCAAGCGGCCGCGCCAACCCAGGCGATCCCGCAGGCGACGCCACGGATCCATTCCCGAAGGCGACAGCAGCGGATAGGTCTCGGGGTGCCGTTCGAGGCGCATCGTTCCTCCCTCGGGAAGGGTGCCGAGGGGGCGCCCATCCAGGTTCACCGAGGTCGGCATCCTTGTACCCAGGACGTGAACCGAGATCTGTGCGTCGGGGCGCAAGACCAGAGGGCGGTGCGACAGGGCGTGGGCTGCGATCGGCGTGACCACGGTTCCCTGCATGGACGGCGAGAGGACCGGACCTCCGGACGCGAGGGAATAGGCGGTCGATCCCGACGGTGTGGCGAAGATCAGCCCATCGGCGCGATAGTCCGAAACGCGGGCACCGTCCGCCTCGAGACGCAGGTCGACCATCCCGTCCTCGGAGGAACGGCTGAGCACGACGTCGTTCAGCGCCACGGCCCGCTCCCCAGTGGACAATCGGACGTCCAGGCGCATGCGCGGCTCCAGGATCGCTCGGCCCTCGAGCGCGTCCATCGTGCCGGCGCGCCAGTCCTGGGCCTCGACCGGAGCCAGGAAGCCCACGCGACCGAAATTGATGCCCAGAATGGGCACCGGATGGTCGGCGAAGGCACGCGCTGCGGCGAGCACGGTGCCGTCCCCACCCAGCACGACGACCAGGTCCGGGATCCCGCCGGGGACCTCCACGTTCGCGCACGCAGCGCCATCGCAGAAGGTACGCGCGTCCTCGATGATCGCGACCGACGTGAGACGATCATGCAGAAGCCGGCGGAGCTCGGGAAGGATCTCCCCCACGGCAGCCTTTTCGGTGTCGGCCAGGATCAACGCCGTGCGCACAGTTGCTGTGAACGGACCCGGGCGATCCCCCTGGCCGTGAGGCGAGGTGGAAGAGCCCCCGTACGGCTCACCCGAGGGCCCCGCGGTCTCGCCGGACCTCGAGTCGCTGGGGTTCAAGACACGCGGGCCTTCCAGCCCAGATTGGCGCCGTGCGTACGCAGCGCGCGTTCGATGCCATTGGTGTCGAGGCCGGACATGGCCAGCTGCTCGGACGGGTCCGTCGTGTGCTCCAGGAATCGGTCCGGGATGCCCATGATGCGAATCCGCGCGTGGCGTTCTCCCTCGGATTGGGGCGTGCGGCTGGCGGCCTCGAGGACGGCCGAACCGAAACCTCCGGCACGCTGGTGTGCTTCGACCGTCAGGATCAGCTTGTGCGAACGCAGGTGCTCGGCCAGCAGGCTCTCGTCGAGCGGCTTGGCGAAGCGAGCGTCGACGACACCGACCTGGTGACCGTCTGCAGCCAGTCGATCCGCGGCGGCCAGGGCGTCCGCGACCAGAGGACCGTACGCCCAGATGGTGACGTCGTCGCCTTCGCGGAGCACCTCGGCTCGGCCGGGCACCATTTCACGTCGTTCCGCAGCAGGAATCACCTCGTCCACCGGGCAGTTCCCGCGCGGGAAGCGCAGCGCCGCCGGGCCGTCGTGAAGCACGAGCGCCTCGAGCATGCGGCGGACGTCCGTCGCATCTCGCGGGGCGCCGAGCACGAAGTTCGGGAAGGTGCGCAGGTAGGCGATGTCGAAGACACCGTTGTGCGTTGCGCCGTCCTGGCCCACCGGTCCGGCGCGGTCGAGCGCGAACGTGACGGGCAGGTTCTGGAGTGCGACCTCCTGGAAGCACTGGTCGTAGGCGCGCTGCAGGAACGTCGAATAGATGGCCGCAACGGGGCGCAATCCGGCTTTGGCCAGGCCGGCGCAGAACGCCACACCATGCTGCTCGGTGATGCCTGTGTCGTGGAAGCGCGCGGGGAACTTCTCGGCGAAGGCTTCGAGGCCCGTGCCGCTGGGCATCGCTGCGGTCAGCGCATGCACGCGCACGTCGCGTTCGGCCAGGTTCTCGAGGGCCGTCGCGAACGCCTTGGTGAAAGCGATGCCCTGTTTCGGCGCGTCGTCCTTGGGCTCGACCTTGTGTGCGGGCGGGGCCGGCTTGACGGCATGCACGCGCTCGGGGTGACTCGGACCATCGGGATGGCCCTTGCCCTTCTCGGTCAGGATGTGCAACACGACGACGCCGTCCAGCTTGCGCAGGTTCGCGATCACGTCGATCAGCCCTTTGACGTCATGGCCGTCGACGGGGCCGACATAGCGCACGCCGAGTTCCTCGAAGACGTGGCCCGGCACGACCATGTGCCGCATGACCTCGCCGAAGTCGTCGAGCGCCTTGTCGAACTTGGGCCCGATCACCGGGATCGCGTGGATCAAGTTCTTCGTCTCCTGGCCCGCGCGCTGCATGATGCGGTTGGAGCGAATGCGCGACAGGTACTTGCTGAGCGCGCCGACCGAACGACTGATCGACCACTCGTTGTCGTTCAACACGACGAGCTGCTTGCCGCCGATCGCTCCGGCGTGGTTGAGCGCTTCGAACGCGACTCCGGCTCCGAGACTGGAGTCACCGATGACACTGATGACGTGCGGCGGATTCGGTTCGTGCGCGTGGGCGCGCGCGATGCCGAGGCCAAGGCTGATCGAGGTCCCCGCGTGTCCGGTGTGGAAGAGGTCGTACTCGCTCTCTTCCGGGTTCGTGAATCCGCACAGTCCGCCGGTCCGACGCAACTGCTTGAAGCCTTCACGACGACCGGTCAGCACCTTGTGCGGATAGGCCTGGTGCGAAACGTCCCAGATGCAACGATCACGCCGCAGGTCGAACAAGTAGTGCAGCGCGACCGTCAACTCGACGACGCCGAGGTTCGAACCCAAGTGTCCGCCGGTGCGCTGGACGGTCTCGAGCAGGAACGCGCGCAGCTCCCGGCAGACTTGGGGCAGCTGATCCTTGGTGAGCTTGCGCAGGTCCTCGGGACCGGCGATCAGATCGAGCAAGGGCGTCGTGCTTTCGGCGGCGGAGGAGTCGGGGACGATGTCGGTCATAGGAGCCTCTGGGCGGGCCAAGCTGGCCATTCCACACCCGTACGGCTGAAGGTGCAAACCTTTCGGAGCGGGACTCCGATCGGGTCAGCTCCGTCGCGCAAGGAGCCAGTCCACGAGGGCGACCGCACGTCCCTCAGCGGGACATCCGGCCGATAGGGCCGCTTCACGGGCCTGGTCGGCGAGACGCTCCGCTTCGGCGCGGGCACCCTCGAAGCCGAGGGCGGCGACCAAGGTCGCCTTACCTGCATCGGCGTCCTTGCCAGGTGTCTTGCCCAATTCCTCGGCACTCCCGGTCACGTCGAGCAGATCGTCGACCGCCTGGAAGAGCAGTCCGAGGGACAGCCCCCAGGCGCGCATGCCTGCTCGGCGAGCTCCCGTGGCGTCCGCGGAGAGGGCTCCGAGCTCGGCGCTGGCGGCGATCAAGGCTGCCGTCTTGTGCTTGTGGATCTCGCGAACGGCGTCCGCGCTGACCGGCACCCTTGTGTTCGATTCGGCCAGAAGGTCCAGGGCTTGCCCGCCGACCATGCCGGCCGGACCGGAGGCGCGGGCCAGGACCGCCACCATCTCGGCACCGTTCGGACCGCCCTCCCGCGCGAGCAACTCGAATGCCAGCGCCTGGAGCCCGTCCCCCACCAGAACAGCTTGATCCTCGCCGAAGACCTTGTGCGTGGTCGGACGGCCGCGGCGCAGATCGTCGTCGTCCATGCACGGCAGGTCGTCGTGGACCAGGCTGTACGTGTGGATCATCTCGACAGCCGCGGCGGCAGGACCTGCTGCGGCGAGGGATCCGCCGAACTCTTGACAGGCCAACTTGACCAGCGCGGGCCGCAATCGCTTGCCGCCACCGAACAAGGCGTAGCGCAAAGCCTCCGCGTGTGCAGGAGGGCCCAGGTCCAGCAGGGCGAGATTGCGCTCGAGGACGGCTTCGGCCCAAATTCGAGCATCGCTCAACCACGTCGTGATGAGCGCGGGATCGGCCGCGGAACTCACGGAGTTCACGCGCCGTTCGGGTGGTCGGGGTCGCCGTCGTAGGGCACGGTGCGGTCGCCGTCCTGGCCGGTCAGCTCCTCGACCTGGGCTCGATAACGATCGAGCAGATCGCGGCAGCCTGCGAGCAGGGCGTGACCTTCCTTGTAGCGCTCGATCGAGGTCTCGAGATCCAGGTCGCCCTCCTCGAGCTCCGCCACCAGCGTCTCGAGCCGTTCGAGCCGGGCGTCGAAACCCGGTTCCTCGGCCTTGGCGGACGCCTTCTTCGTCTTCGGGGTCGGTGTCTTGTCGTCGCTCATGGGAATGCTCGAATCCGGCACCCTTCGGGGCGCGCGGTCGCCAGTCTAACGCTGCAGGGGTGTCGCACGAGGGGCGCGGCTGGACATTCCCGTCCTGGGCGACACTCTCTAAGGCGTGAGCACCGCCCGACCCGACCACAGCCCGCCGAGCGAGGAGGCGTCCTCTTCCGTGATCGGGGCCGATGGGCCGGAGTCCACGCATGTGGATTCCGGTGGTCAGGAAGGCTCAGGCTCATCTGCCGATGCCGGGGACACACGAGGACCGCGCTCCGACGGGAACCGGAAGAGGGAACGGGGACCCCGAGCCGCGAACGGGTCCCACCTGCCCGTGTGGGCCTGGCTCGCTCCCATCGTCCTGGTCGTGCTGGCCTGGAGCGGCTCCGTCACCAGCGGCGGCTTCAGCTACGACGATCGCGAGGTCGTCCAGGACAATCCGGTGGTCCAGGGCACGA
>JAJDEX010000354.1 GCA_029259575.1 Planctomycetota bacterium
TCTTTTGAGTTTGTTCATTTGAAACTACGATAGTCGGAGTATTATCCTCGATCTCAGGCCAGTATTTGTAAGCAAGCAACATACAAATAATAAAAACGAGGTAATTCCAGTTAAAAGAACGATCCATCCGTTCCACTACCAATGGTAAATCTTCATCCTCGTCAGATTGCCAGTTCATTTTTTATTTGATTAAGCGGATGGTCAGAGGGTATCGAAAATGCCTGCCTTGAGAAGTGTGAATTGCAGCAATAATAATGTAGGCAAAATGAAATATTGCAGCGGCAATAAGTAGCAGGAAACCGATGATAAGGAGACATAAGATAAGACTGATAAAGTAATAGATAAGCATGCTTATTTCAAAGTTGACTGCTTCCTTGCCCATTTCGTCTATATAACTGTCTTTTTTGCGCCAAATTTGCCAAAGAATTAAAGGAACAATCAAACTGCCTAATGGAATAAGGTATCCGGAAAACGCGGATAACTGAATTATCATCGCATCCTGGTTAACTTTCTGATTGTCGGAAACTGACTCCTGATCTGCATTACTTGACTGCGCTGAGCTAACGATCAGCAAAATGAAACTGAGTACTGATAGTATGAAACCCACTATCAACATTGCCACGCCGGCAATAATGTAGCCTGTGTTATCTATCAGGTTTTCATAGAGATGCAGTTTTGACGAGGTAGTAATGGCTTCATAGGTCGTATCCGGATCGACTCCGATATCTATAGTGATACTACCATCAGCAGGCACGGTAAATTTTTCCAGGTTGAGCCTGGCAGTTAAGGTACCGCCAGTACTGGATGTCTTCTCATTGCTTGTGGATATGGCAAAACTATCTTTCCAGTCCAGTGAAGTGTTTTTATTTTTTAAAGTATTACCGTTGCTATCGCTGATTGTATAGCTAAGCGGAAATGCAAAACGGGCAAGGTATTTATCATCGAAACTTTCCGGATCTTCCTGCACGGAAGTAGTAGCGATATCGGCTTCAATCGCAAAACGAGCCAGGCTACCGGGTATTGACTGAAAGCTTGCTGTATCGGATGCGCCTCCTGTTGACAAAGAATAACTGTCAACAGGCTCAATCAATGTCTCCTGGTAAAGCACAATCCCAAATGGTGCACAGCTACCCAGAAACAATAATATGCCCACCAGGAGCAATACGATAGTAAGTGTTCGGTTCATTAGAAACCTCGGGACACTATGTATTGCTCAAGATGGGATAAGAGAAACAATTCCCGATTAGTTCCATTCGGTTAGTTTATTTCCATCTTTATCTGTAAAGGAACCGACGATAATCATAATAAAATCGATCAAGGTCCAGATACCCAGACCACCAAGGGTAAGTATCTGTAAAACACCGGTACCAATCTTACCTACAAAAAATCGATGTGCTCCAAATATCCCTAGAAAAAAACAGAGCAAAAACGCAGGTAAAATTTTCTTGTCACTGCTGCCGCCAGCTGCAACATTCTCTTCTGTTGTACTCATATCCCCATTCCTCCCGTGTAGATTAGTAAAAGTATTGTTACCTGCTAAAGCATAGGAGTCTTAAATGGCCAAGTAAAGAAAAGAACATACATTTTCACTACTTGCGAGTAGAGTGGTTGAAGCAGCTGAAGTATTAACCGTATTTGTCCTATTCAGGAGAATCAACATGAGCAAAGAAAGGAATAACAGTAGAGAAGGCAAAAAGGCACCCGCGCTGACTTTGAAAGAAAAACGTGCATTAAAAAAGGAAAAAAAAGGTAATAAGACTGCATTTCTGGAAAGTGGTAAGCCTTAAAATATAGACGAAGAAAAAAGTTTTTTATTGTTGCCTGTTTTATCCAGGTGATCTTGCTTGTCCATTACCTGCCTTCGCTCGCCCTGTAAAAGCCCTAATTCTTGGCACCCTTTATTAATAAAAAATATAGGTATTAATCTTGACGTAGATCAAGCCTGACAAAGAGTCTTTGTACTATATATTTAGTGTATAAAGGGAATATTTAATATTCGTTCTAATGATTATTTTAACGAGGTGAATACAATGATTAATATAAAGAAGATACTTTGGCCAACAGATTTCAGCGATAACTCAAAAACATCACAGATGTATGCCTGTGAACTGGCAAAGCAGTTTTCGGCCGAGCTACACATTATCCATGTCATCGTTGATCCGGCATATATCGTCTCGCCAATGGGTGTAGGTTATATTCCGGATTCCTACCAGGAAGATGTGCGTGAGAGATCGGATAAAGAACTTGCAGGCCAGCTTACGGATGTTGGTGATCTGGTAATCGTCCGTAAAACAATTGATGGTGCCGCAGCCGAAGGCATTACTGATTATGCAAAAGATAATGACATCAATATGATTGTTATGGGGACCCATGGTTATACCGGCTTATCGAGGATGTTACTGGGTAGCGTGACGGAAAAAGTAGTAAGAAGTGCATCTTGCCCTGTACTAACCGTACATTCAGATGATAATCAGTTCATAGAAGCGGAAAAATAGCAGGATGAGATCTTCTCATATCAGTATTGCCATACTGATGCTTGTCTTGCTGTTATTTGCAAGCAGCGGTGTCTCCGCTGGCGGACAGGAAGGCGTCAATCAACATCGTCAGGTGCAAACGGAT
>JAJDEX010000355.1 GCA_029259575.1 Planctomycetota bacterium
CAGCAGCGTGATCTCGTCCAGGACGCCGGGCACGTTCATGATGCGATCGTCGATGCCGGCCGCGTCGTCCGCGTTGGCCTGTTCGAGATCACCCGGCTTGTACTGCAGGTACGCCTTCGACTTGTAGACGTTCGGCATGCCGGCGGCCATGAACAGGCCGCCTGCGCTGCCGAGCAAGATGCAAGCGATGATGATCCAGCGCGAGCGCGCGGCTCCGTAGAGCAGCAGCACCTTCAGATCGAAGGGGGAACCTTGTTCCTCGTCCTCGAGGCCGTCGTGTCTGGGGTCGCTCATGCTTGGATTCCTGATCCTACGGGAGTGCGGAGGATACCGCAGCCCCGATCAAACGCCGCCAGGAACGACGATGTTGGGCCACGGGATCATGCGCTTGATCCACATGTCCAGGAAGATCCCCACATGGTCGATGCGCGTGTTGGGGATGAACAGAATGTCGTGCTGCTGGATCCAGATCGGTTGGGGTCCACCCCACTGCTCTTCACGAAAGTCCAACACCCAGGAGCGTTGCTCCTTCGTCTCCGGGTCGTATCGAACGAGCAACGTGTTGCCGAGCCACGACGTGTTCTTCAGGTGACCACCGGCCATCGAGAGCGCCTCGAGGATCGAGACCTGCCCGTCGGTGTCCAGGGCGAACGTACCGGCGTCCGCGACCTCGCCCATCACGTGGAAGCTCTTGGGCGCCTGGGTCACGACGACCACGACCAGGTCGCTCACCCGCTCGCGCGCCGCTTGGTACTGCTCCAGCAGGGTCGTGCGCAGCTCTTCGGGCAGGAGACCTGCGGCCTCGATCGAACCGATGTCGATGAACGTCGCCTGACCATCGGCCTGCACGTTGACGATCTGGTTCAACTCGGGTCCGGACGAGAAGCGCAGCTCCAGCTGATCGCCCGGCGAGATGCGATCCTCACCGGCGTACAAGGTCGCGTTGATGTCCGCCGCAACGTTCTGCAACGGGTCCCCCTTCGGCCCGGAACAGGCGGAAAGAACGGTCAGCGTAACCAGGGCGAGCGTCGTCGAGCGGAGCATGGGATTCGGTCTGGGGTTCGGAGAACGGGGGCAGAGCCTATCAAGCTCGGTACTGATCGGAAGTCCCGGCCCAGAACGGACGGAGGGATCCGAACTGCCTATCGACCGGCTTCGGGATTCGCTTGAGACGGCGCCCCGGACTGCACGCGCAGCACTCGTCCGCCCGGACCCAGCACGATCGTCGTCGGAATGGGAAGTCGTAGGAAATCCACCAATTGGTCGACACCGGTCAGGCTGTGCTCGTCCGCCAATGCGACGTAACGCGAGGCCAGGGTGACCCCGGCGCGGCGGAGCAGGTCCTCGGCCTTGTACCGATCCTTGGGTGCGTCGAGCGAGATGGGCACGACGCGGATGCCGGCGGGCTTGCCCTTCGCCATGTCGGGCAGGTGGCGCACGCAGGGTCGGCAATAGCTCGCCCAGAAGTGCAGATGCAGCTCTTCGCCGACTCCGAGCTCGGAGGGGTCGATCGCCTCGACGACCCCCGCGGCGGACTCGAGCTGGAGGATCGGAACGACCTCGCCAGGACCCAGCTTCAGGCCGGCGGGCCAGGGACCGGAGAGCTGCGTCTCCACGACCTCGCGGTCGCGCGGCTCGCTCTCGCCCTGGACCAGCACGACGCGTGCGCCGGCCGGAACCTTGCCGAACGACGCGAACTCGGTCGAACCGGGCCACAGGACCGAGAGCTCGAGCTCGGTGTTGGTCCCCGCTCCGAAGAGCAGTTCGGGTGCGTCGCAGGTCGCGAATCCGGCACCGCGCGCGAGGATCTGGACGTTCGCGCTCGACGCGCTCCGGGCCAGGACCTGGGCGCCGATCGCCTCGTCGTTCCCGGACCGCCCCCGCAAGCGAACGGAGATCGATCGACCGGGACGTCCCAGGTCGTTGCGCAGCAACACGTGCCGCTCGCGCTGGATGTTGTGGATGAACAGGTCCGCGTCGCCGTCGTCGTCGAAGTCCGCTGCGACCAGCGCGCGGCCGTCCAGCGGCGAGTCGGCGCCCAACACGTCCGACAGATCGACGAGCTCGCCGTCCGGGGATCCCAGGAAGATCTTGTTGCGCTCGTTGCCGTTGAACGAGAGTCCCGATCGGAACATCTCGCGCGTCCACGGATTGACCGCGATCTCCTCGACCGCGATGTGTTCGTGTTCGCCCGGGGCGCCCAGTCCAAGTTCTTGCGCCACCACGTGGCGCCAGTGTGCGCTTCATGTGTCGGCGGCCAGGTCCCCCGTCACGAATCCGTTGGCGCAGACGACGTCGGTCAGGCCGTCCTGATCCAGGTCGACGAGCGCGCTGCCCCAGGCCCAGCCCGAGTGCGACGCGCCCAGCGCATGATCGACACGCTCGAGCGAGCCGTCCGGACGTCCGCGATACAACACGTTGCCGTCCTTGAGGCCGGCGATCTCGTCGAGCTGGCGCTTGTCGGTGCCGGAGTAACGCTCGAACATGCGCACGGCGGTCGGCGAGTGCGAGCCGGTCAGGAAGACGTCCAGCAGCCCGTCCGCGTCGAGGTCGCCGAAGCGCACCCCCACGCTCATCCCGCGCCGCTCCATCCCCATGGCCTTACCGGCGGATTCGAAGGAGCCATCGCCCTTGTTGCGCCAGACCTGGGACGTGCCGAACGTGTTGGCCACGACCAGGTCCTGGTCCCCGTCGCGGTCGATGTCGGCGGCGGCCGCGGAGTAGCCCCAGCTGTGGTCCTGGATCCCGCTCTTGGCCGTGACGTCCACGAACCCGACGCCGGGATCGTTGCGCAGCAAGATGTCGGGCTCGCCGTTGGTCGCCTCCCGCCAGGAATCGTTGCGCTCGATCCCCATCACGCCGTAGCCGCAGAGGAAGAGGTCGGTCCAGCCGTCCCCGTCCGCATCGAACGCGGCCATCGAGTAGGTCGCGTGCCGAATCCCCGCGAGGCCGAGGTCCTGGGTCACGTCGGTGAACCGGCCGCTGCCGTCGTTGCGCCAGGCGCGCGGCGTACGACCCTCTTGCTTGCCCCAACCGACGTGCGCCACGATCAGGTCGCTGTCGCCGTCGCGGTCGTAGTCCAGGAACAGGGCTCCGGTCCCACCACCTTGACCCAGCAGTCCGCGCTCCTCGGCTTCCTCGACGAACGTGCCGTCCCCCACCGCGCGGTAGAGGAAGTTGCGCGTCGATCCCGGCACGAAGATGTCCCAACGCCCGTCGCCATCGACATCGCCGACGGCCACGCCGTTCCAGCCATCACTGTCGTTGCCAGGTTGGCCATAGCGAATGCCTTCGTGCGCCACGCCGCTCGAGCGCGAGACGTCGATGAACCCGGGCTGCGTGCGGTACAGGTCGAAGCCGCCCAGGATCTGCAGCCGGTCCACCAACCACGGCGCGGCCTTGTTGCTGCGACGCGCGATCACGGCGCACGTGCGTTCCAACGACACGCGCGCGCCGGAGGACGCGATGCCGACGACATGCCCCTTCAGCACGAGGCGTCCCCAGGTGATCGGCTCCTGCCCGCGACCCCGTTCGAACTCGGCTTCGAGAACGCGCCAGTGGGACAGGTCGACGCGTTGCCACGGACCTGCGCGCTTGGCCAGTTGCTCGACCCAAGGACCACGACGCAGGGTGCGGACCTTCGCGAGGTCCACTTCGATGCGGCGTGCGTCGAGGGGCAGGTTCTCGACGATTCCGGAGGCCGGAGCGAACAGGTCGTGGCCGAGGAAACCGGGCGTGAAGAACGCCGCCGCCCCGTCGAAGTCGCGCACGAAGATCTTGTCGCCGAAACCCGCGAGGCCTTCACCGACGGCTTCGGACAGGGCCTCCAGAGTGAACGGTCCACGGACTTTGCGCCCGGGCACGGGGATCTCGACCTCGAGCGCGACGTTCGCCGGTTGGCCCGAATTCGGGTCGGCGGGTTGCGAAGGTTCAGGATCGTCGGCGCAACCGGCGCAGCTCAGGATCAGAGCCAGGCCGGTCCAGCGAAGGAAGCGGGCGGGGAGAGTCATCGACGCACCCAATTTACGAATCGGCATCCGCTTCCCCTAGCGCCAAGCCGCGTCCCTAGTAAGAGTCCTGGCGATTCCGCAGCGCCCCCGGTGCGGCGCTCCGTCCGGCCTGCGCCGAACGACCGTTCAGATCCAGGTCAGGAGTCCCGCCTGCAGCAGGCCGATGAGCCCGCCGAGCACGGCACCGAGCAGTTCGATCGAACGCAGTTCGCGGGCGGCGACCTCGAGCACCAGCGCTTCGAGCTTCTCGACCTCGAACTCGGCGACCTTCTCGCGCACGAGTCGCTCGACGTCGAGACCCGACTCGAGGGCCTTCTCGAACACGCCGACCAGGCCGTCCGTGTCCTCGAGGATCCCGTCGACGAACCGACGCCGCAGATCCCCGACGCGCTCGTCGGTCAGGAACCCACCGACCATCGGAAGGGCGCGCAACTCGGCGATG
>JAJDEX010000356.1 GCA_029259575.1 Planctomycetota bacterium
CTCCGATTCAACCCACCCGAGGACCTGGATCCACCCGCTTGGTCCGAAGGCACCCCTGCGGTGGTTCCAGCGTGATCGAGGTGGGGAAAGTCCCCCTAGGTCGTCGTTCCTTGCGAGTCCTCCGCGGCTGCCTTCCGTGCAGCCCGCCTCTTCATCAAGCGTGCGCGCAGGACGGAACGATCCCGAAAGCTGAGGATCCGATCCGCGATCTCAGCGGACACGAGGAGGCCACCCAAGAACCAGGTCGCCATCCAACAGCCCAGAACGAATCGGTGAGCTCCGAACACCGGGCCAAGGATCACGATGCCAAGGATGCCCAGAACGAGCCACAGGACGGGTGTCAGCGCGACCGTCAACCACTTGCGGATCGGACGCGGACGGTCCTCGGGCACGCTGGACCGGGATCCACGGATGCGGAACGCGCTTCCATTGCGCGAACGCTTGCTCTTGCGCGTCTTCGAGAAGTCCCGAGTCCAGTTCCAACCCTTCGGCGTGTAACGAACGAAGACCATCAGAGACCCACGTCACGAACACTCGCGGCATGGCCGCCGGGCAGCAGGGGGAACATCGATCGCATCCTGACGTCCCGCAACACTGTGAGGCCGACCCGCGGGAGCACCGTGATGCCCCGAGCGACGCTCGCACCATCGACCAACCAGGTGGGACGCGTCGGCATCCGATCGCGCATCGACCAGGCTTCCAGCGGAACGGCGACGGGGAACCAGGCCTGGATCCCAGAGGTTCTCGGGCAGGTGCTCTGGAGGGGACTTGGCCGATGCCGTCGACGCATCCCCCGGTTGGCGAGATCGAGGATCGGGTTGTGCGGGCGAACATGCATGGCAGGTGCTGGTCATCCTCATTCGCCTTGCGCGCGCCGACATTCAACCCGAATCATCGGGCAACAGGTGGGAGTGCCGTCTAGAGTTCGATATGAAGGTCCGTTTCGGCCCTGGCGCCAACCTCGACCTCGACCTTCTTGGTCCTTCCGTTGGACGTCGTGCACTCGACGTCATAAGTCCCGGCAGGCAGCGGGCCGTAACGGAAACGGCGCGTCGAGAAGCCGGACGACATCATCGCCTCGAGATCTCGATGGGTCATGACACGCGACCAATCGTGCCCCGTCGCATCCAGCACGCGCAGGCGGGTTCCTGCCACTTGCGCTCCTTCAAGTTCGACGGCGAGATGCGAACCGGTTGCGCCCATTCGAACCTCGACCGACTCGTTGGCCCATTCCGCGACGCCGATCGGACCGACCGGCGCGGAAACGCGATCTTCGTAGCGCGCCACGACGGTCCAGGATCCCGGCGGCAGCGGATGGAACTTGAACGAGCCACCCTTGCCTGAATGACGAAACGCCAGTTGCTCGACATGGCGACCGTCCGAGTCCTGGCAGAAGACCTGTGCACCGACGACGGGGCGCCCCTCCTCGTCGAGCACATGGCCGGCCAGGCTTCCCGGAAAGGCAAAGGTGAGGTCGACATTGCGCAGGTCGGCGCCAGCGACGACGACGATCTCGGGACCGACGATGGGCACATCCCAAGGCGCGACCCCTTTCGCGAAAGCGCGCACTTGATAGCGCCCCGGTGCAATGCCTTCGAATTCGTACGTGCCATCTGGGTTCAGGCTCGTCTCGCTTCCTCCCAGGAACCCGACGAGACTCGCGCCTTGCGGCTCGAGGGTCACCGTGCCGCTGAGGCCGTTCGACTCGGCATCCTCCTCCTGTGGCATTCTGGCGACGGCTTCCGCCCCTCCGAGCACCTTGCCCGACACGACGCCGGCAGGTGCCGCAAGGTCGAGTCGGAACTCGCGCACGTCAGGAATGTCGACGAAGAACTCGGTATCGGGAACGGAATGGCCCTCGAGCGAGAGTAGAGCGACGTGAGCCCCCGGGTTCGCGAGGATCAACTCGTAGTTTCCATCCGGATCACAGCGTTTCGTCTTCCAGGAGGCCTGGAGGTCCGGCCCTTCCGCCACGATCCAGACCGCTGCCTCGGGGACGGGTTCGCCGCCGAGCGTGACCTGACCGAAGACACGCACCAGGGAGTCGGACGAACCACCCAGAACGATGTGTGTGGTCTCCCCCGCAACGACCTCGCAGGTCGCCATCTCCATCGACTCGAACTCCCGACTTGGGTCGAGGGACTCGTGGCCCTCCTGGAGCGCCATCACCAGATAGGTGCCTGGGGCCAGGTTCCGGAAAGCGAACGTCCCATCCGGTTCGGATTGGATCTTCGGGACGACGACCCTCTCCGCGACATCCTGCAAACTCACGGTGCCCGGGCGCGCGCGATCCTCGAGGTCCAGCACGACACCGGTCAGGTGCCCGCTCGCGACCAATCGAATCTCGACACCCTCCACGTCCTCGGGCCCGGGAACTTGAATGCGAACGTCCCCGGAGGGTGCGAACCCCTCGGCAGCAACGGAGAGGAACACGAGACCGGTTCCCGCACATTCGAACTCGCCTCGATGGTCCGAAATCCGCGTCTGAAACGGATCGGGGAACGCCCCACGCTTCCAGTGCCAGTAGAAGTTCACTCGGGCTTGCGCGATCGGCACTCCGTTCGGATCGAGGACCACGCCGCGTACACGCGTGGGTGGTCCCATCCGAATCAGGGTGGGTTGCATGTCCACTTCGATCCGCACGACCCCGACCGCGGGGTCCGGATGGTGAGGCACGGTCACCTCGTATGCGTAGGTCGACCCCACATGAAGTTCGGGGACCGAGAAGGCCCCGTCGCCTCGTTCGTGGAACGCGAAAGTGCTCGCTTCGTGTCGAGGAGCGTCCACCAATCGGATCGCGATGGTGAAGAAGAGTGCGGCCGCCCCGTCTGCGCTTTCGACACGTCCGACCCACTCGTGAGCACGCGGATCCGAGGCCGACACACGGGAAGCACCCTCGGCGACCGCTTGCGCCTGAAGGATCGCGCCGGTCGCTTCGGAAGGACCACCGATCAGCCCCGTCTCCCCGTTCGGAGCCGCCGTTCGGACCTCGTCCGCGACGGGCCCGAGTCCCTCTGCGGATGCATCCTCACCCGACGCCAACCACCAGGCACCTCCCGTCCCGAGCACGGCGATCAGCACGAACAACGTCAAGGCGATGGTCTTCGGCATGGCACCCACACTACCGACGCCACTCGAAATGGAAACGCAGCAAGTCCTGGACGGTGCGATCACGCGCAAGAACGGGCCGGAATGCCGTGATTCATCCTTGGACAAGGCCGCGACTCCTGGACCTGCGCGCCTCGCCATGTGTCCTGCATCGGCTGCCAGGCAAACGGCTTGGACCTCCCCCACGGGGTAGACTTCGCGCGCCATGGTCGACAAACGAAAGAAGCGGGAGCAGAAGGACAAGAAGCGTCGCGAAGCCCTGCGCAAGGCCAAGGCGGCTGTTCCGCGGCTGACCGAGCCGCAGGTTCAGCAGGCGATCGCCAACTCGCACAAGGCCCTGATGGCGAACGATCCGGGCCGGGCCGAGACGATCCTGATGAAGGTCCAGAAGACCAATCCGGATCATCACCAGGTCCTGGCGAACCTCGCTTCCGCCCTGGAGCGCCAGGACCGCATCGATGACGCGATCGCCGTCGCCCGACGCTGTGCCGCGGCCCATCCCGACCTTGCGGAGTCGCACAACAACTTGGGAGCGACGCTGAAGTTCAAGGGGCTCCTGGACGAAGCGCGTGCGTCGTTCCAACGCGCGACGCAACTGGATCCCGGCAACAGTTCCGCCTGGCGCAACCTGACCTCCGTCAAGCGGTACGAGGACCCGAACGACGCCGATCTGGAGGCTATGCGCGCTCAACTCGACAAGCTGACCGCGAAGGACCCGCGACGGATCGAACTCGAGTTCGCCTGTGGCAAGGCCCTCGACGACCTGGGCCGGACCGCCGAGGCGTTCGGGCACTACGACCGAGGCAACAAGCAGAAGCGGATCGGCATTCCGTTCCGGCTCGACAAGCTCACGCAGACCTTCGACCTGCTGGTCGAGCACCTGGGCGCCGACTACGCCGCTGGAGGCACCGCGAGCGGAGTCTCGCAGGCGTCCCCCATCCTGGTGGTCGGCATGCCGCGTTCCGGCACGACGCTCGTCGAACAGATCCTCGCCAGCCACCCGGACGTGGAGGGTGTCGGCGAAGTGCGCGATCTGTTCGAGACGATCGAATCCTTCACGCCCAAGCCCGACGAGTTCCCGGTCACGGTCTCCCAGTTGTCGGCCGAAGCCCACGCCGTTCACGGTCGCTCCTACCTGGCCAAGTTAAAGGGCCGCGCACCGTCCGCGAAACGCATCGTCGACAAGTTCCTGTTCAACTACATCCACATCGGCTTCCTCCTGCGCGCGCTGCCGAACGCGAAGATCATCAACTGCATGCGCGAACCGATGGACAACTGCTTCGCGTGCTTCAAAGTGCACTTCACGTCGTCCGTGATGTTCGCTTACGACCAGAAGGATCTGGGCGGCATGTACCAGCAGTACCGGCGCGTCATGGACCATTGGCATGCGACGTTCCCGAATCGCGTCCTGGACCTGAACTACGAGGATCTGGTCGAGGATCAAGAAGTGCAATCGCGCAGGTTGCTGGACCATTGCGGCCTCGATTGGCACGACGACGTGCTGCGCTTCCACGAAACGGAACGACGCGTGAACACGGCCAGCGCAACGCAAGTTCGCAAGCCGATCTACAAGACGTCGATCGCCAAGTGGCGCGCCTACGCCGAGCACCTGGGACCGTTGCGCGAGGCACTCGGCCCTTATGCGCCATCGGCGACCCGATGACCGATGGGTCCAGTCACACGAATGGGACAGGAGGCGGCCACGCCGAAACGTCCAGCCCCGGGACACGTTCAGCTACTCGGAAGCAGAAACAGCCCCTGGTCAGGGGTCTGGTGGGGTCGGCATCCCCGATCCCCCGATCCACCTGTATCCTGAAGTCTTCAGGAGACCCCCGCATGAGCACCCACCACCGCATGTTCCACGGACGAGCCGCTCTTCCGACCGTCCTCACCACGCTACCCATCCTGTTGGCCCCCTTGCTGGCCCTCGGGGCTTGCAACGGAAGCAACGGAACGGGAAGCACGTCGGGAGGAGCCACGGGCCAGACCCGCACGCTCTCGTTCCAGCTCGCGTCCCAGGAGATCGTCGAGTCCTCCGGAACCACGCAGATCCGCATCGACGTGTCCAGCGCCTTCGACGGCCCGGTCACCTTGCCGTTCACCGTCTCCGGCACCGCCACCGAGAACGACGACTTCACGATCGACTCCAGCCCGCTGACCATCGCAGCCGGACAGACGACCGCGGTCATCGACCTCACGCTCGTGGACGACGACGAGTTCGAGGGCGCGGAGACCCTGACGATCGGCCTCCTGCCGCCGAGCTTCGGGACCCTGACCAACGTCACCGAGTTCACCGCGACGATCCACGACCACGAACTGGGTGGACCGCTGGACGGCTTGACCCAGGACGAGCTGGACGCCTTCCACCGCGGCAAGGTGCAGTTCGAACGACGCTTCCAGCCAAGTGAGGGATTGGGTCCGTTCTACAACGCCACTTCGTGCGCCGCGTGCCACTCGCACCCGATCTCCGGTGGCGCCTCCCAGGTCTACCGCAACTTCTTCCTCGCCACGTATTTCGTCGGGACGATCGCGAACCAGGGCGGAGCGATCGGCCCCGGCCTGTCCAAGATCGTCCCGTCGTACGGAACCGGACCCAACCACAGTTCGGCGGTGTTCGCCCTGGACGGCGGACGCCCGGCCATCCCGGAGATGTTCAACGGCGAGCCCGTGATCACGGCCCAACGCAACGCCATTCCGATCTTCGGAACGGGCCTGTTCGAGTTCATCAGCGACGCCACCATCAAGTCCAACGAAGACATCAACGATCTGAACGGTGACGGCATCAGTGGCCGTGCCAACACGACGCTCGATGGCATGGCCATCGGGCGCTTCGGGGTGAAGGCCCAGGTCAACAACGTCGAGCTGTTCACCCGCGGTCCGCTCCAGAACCAGATGGGCATCACGACCGACCCGCTGCTCGGCTCCGGAGGCATCATCAGCCTGGGCGCTGCGGCCCAGGAGGGTTCCGACCCGAATCAAGCGACGCTGGACGACGACGGGCACAACGACCCCGAGATGCTGCCGAACGAACTGGCCGACCTGATCGCGTTCACGCGCTTCCTCGGTCCGCCGTTGCCCAAGACGATGGACGACGCCGCCCTTCACGGAAAGAGTCTGTTCACCGATCTGCGCTGCGCGGCTTGCCACATCCCGGAACTGCCCTCCTCGCGCGGTCCGGTGCGTGCCTACACCGACCTCCTGCTGCACGACATGGGTCCGGACCTCGCGGACAACTTCATCTTCGGGGATGTCGGCGACACCACCCAGGAGTTCCGCACGCAGCCCCTCTGGGGCATCAGCGACGTCGGCCCGTACCTGCCCGACGGTCGCGCGGGCACGCTCAGCGAAGCCATCCTGTTGCACGGCGGCGAGGCTCAACTCTCGCGCAACGCCTTCACCGGACTCTCGGCCGAGGACCAGGCCGACCTGATCCACTTCCTGGAGAGCCTGTGATGCGTACGACCCACATGAAGCTCAAGCACGTCTCGATCGGCGCCCTGGCTCTGGCGCTGATCGGCCTCACCATCAGCGCCTCGGCTCGCATCGGCGGCGGCCCTGTGATCGAACTCGGCGATCCCCACCGATCGCTGTCCGCCGAGGAGATGGAGCAGTTCCTTCGAGGCCGCAAGGTCTTCGACCGCGACTTCCACCGCAAGGACGGACTCGGCACGCCCGACATGAACGCGGATTCCTGCCGCGCTTGTCACCAGGATCCGGTCCTCGGCGGCTCCGGCGGCTTGGACCTGAACGTGTCGCGTTTCGGACGCGACCATTTCGGTTCGGGCCCGTTCGAGGACGTCGCGGGTGGCCAGATGGCCAGCAAGCTGCGCTCCCCCTGGGCCGCAGGACGCGAGGAGCACGACCCGACGATCGCCGACGTCTATGAACAGCGCCAGACGCCGCCCGTCTTCGGCCTGGGCTTGATCGATTCGATCCCGGCCTCCGAGATCCTCGCCAACGAGGACCCGCTGGACCTGGACGGCGACGGCATCCTGGGCGTCGCCCGCATGCTGAGCGTGCAAGGCGTGCTCGAGCCTGGTCGCTTCGGTTGGAAGGGCCAGATCCCATTCAGCTTCGACTTCATTCGCGATGCGATGGCCGGCGAGTGCGGAATCACCACGATCCCGGACGGACGCGGCTTCGGCCTCGTCGTCGACCAGGACGCGGTGCTCGACCCTGAACTCAGCCAACAGGACTTCGACGACATGGCGTTCTGGCTGGCCGAACTGGCTCCCCCCCAGCGCGGTGGCTCGAGCGATCCCGACGTCGTCACCGGCGAGTCCGTGTTCGGCACCATCGGCTGCGCCAAGTGCCACATCCCCACGCTTCAGGGAGCGTCCGAGGCGGTCCACCTGTACTCGGACCTCTTGCTGCACGACGTGATGCCGCCCTTCTTCCGCGGTATGGCCGAGCCGGGCGCAGGCGTCGGGATGTACCGCACGCCGCCGCTCTGGGGCATCAGCCTCTCGGCTCCGTACATGCACGACGGGCGGGCGGAGACGCTGCTCGACGCGATCCAGCATCACGACAGCGAAGCCGCTGGGGTGCGTCAAGCGTTCGAGGCCTTGGCGCAGGCCGAGAAGGACGCGCTGATCCTGTTCCTCGAGGACCTCTAGGTCCAAGGACTGCTCCGCCGGATGATCGAACCCAGGATGGCGGCCTGCGGGTCAGCCGTGGTTCGGTGGAGTTGCCTCGTGCTCGCTCCCCTCCTGGGGGCGTGCGAACCCGACGCCGTGGACGTGCCCCAACCGGGCGTGCCCGCGGCGTTCACCGTTCGAGGACGGCAAGCGGACCCGCTGAACCTGACGTACGCGATCGCAGGCAACGGAGAAGCCGGTGCGGACCGAGAACTCCTCGCCGCCGTCGAAGCCGCCGCCGCCGTCTGGAGCGAGAGTGAGCTCGTCCAGTTC
>JAJDEX010000357.1 GCA_029259575.1 Planctomycetota bacterium
GCTTCCTTACAGCCCCGCAGGTCAGATGATCATGTCGGGCGACATGTGGAGCTTCCAATGTTGGTACCGCGACCAGATCGCTCCGCTGCCGAACCCCGGCAGCTCGGCGAACTTCTCGAACGCCATCGACGTCGTGTTCCCTTGATCGGAAACGGCTAGGTGTCCGGGGCGTGGTTCCGCCACGTTTCGGATCGCACCTGCGGGGGCGTCACTCTTCGGGGTGGCGCCCCCGCTGCTCATGGTCGTCCGCACGACGTTGGTCGCTCGCCGCCGGGTCCGTCCAGGGGTTGGTTCAGATGCCGACGCGGAATTCGGTTCCGGGGCCGATTCCGGGGCGAAGCGGGACGAGGACGAAGCGAAGGCCAGGGCCGAAACAGAGCTCTCGATCCCGTCCCGAACGGCGCAACGGAAGAGGCGGTCAAGGGATCGGGCCCGTACGGGCACTGGGGCACACCAGACCGATCGTACCAACCGCTCCGTGGCTCACTTTGAGTCAGGCCTGGTACAGCCATTCCTGGGATACCGCTCGACATCGGCCACGTAGGGGCTTCGGCATACCCCTATGAGACTCCCCACATTCTGATTGCGTCTCTTCCGCATCGGCCTGATATCATTGGGCCTGTGCAGCCGGGTTTCGTCTGCGCGTTGGCTTCCGTAGTGGACACGTGTTCACCACGGGCTCTCCTCCAACTTCTCTCAACTTCGTATCAGCACGATGCAAACATTTACCAAAGCACTCCTGGGTACCACCCTGGGAGTCGTCTTCGCTGGCATGGCCAGTGCCCAGGACGACTGTTCGACTGCCGTCGTTATCGCCGGTGAGGGTTCATTCCCTTACGACCGCACGTTGGCCACCTCCAGTGGCTTCAACGGCGGTGACGGTGTCACGACCTGCCTCGGAGCCGTCAACGACGGCGCCGGCAACCGCGACACCTTCTTCGCCTGGACCCCCGCGGCTTCCGGTGACTACTCCATGGACGTCTCGTCCGAGGGCAACGACCTCGAGACGAACGTTCACTTGGGTGGCGACTGCCTGGCGACCTGCCTGATCGAGTCCGACCCCCAGACCTTCACCTTCGCGGGCGCGGTCTCCGGCACGACCTACCTGGTCCAGATCGGCAACTGGTCGGCGACCAGCACCGCTGCAGGTCCCGGCACGCTCGACATCACCCTGGTCCCGCCCCCCCCGGTCAACGACGACTGCTCGACGGCCATCCCGGCTTCCGTGGGTGCAAACCCGTTCAACACCCTTGGTGCCACGGAATCTGGATTCCTCGGCGCGGCATCGGGCGCAGCGCCCACGCTTGGTGCTGACGCGTTCTACACGTTCACGATCCCGAGCGCTGGCTCCTGGGTCTTCGACACCTGCAGCGGCGCCACGTCGTTCGACACCGAGTTGGTCATCTACTCCGGTAGCGACTGCCTCGCGACGTTCCTCGCTCAGAACGACGACGACAACACCCTTTGCACGGCCAACCAGAGCCGCATCCAGCTCAACGGCCTCCTCGGAGGAGAGATGCTCCTGATCCAGGTCGCTCACTTCGCCACGGGCAACCCCGGTGGACTTGGTGATCTGAACATCAGCATGGGCACCCCGCCCCCGCCCCCGCCCGCGAACGACACCTGCGTGACGCCCGACGTCATCGCTGGTGTGGGTCTCTTCGCTTACGACCGCACGTCGGCCACCTCGAGTGGTTTCGACGGCAACGACGGCGTCACGACCTGCCTGGGTGCCGTCAACGGCGGCTCGGGTAACCGCGACGTCTTCTTCGCCTGGACCCCGGCCGTCTCTGGCGACTACATCATCGACAACTCCTCGGAAGGCAACGACACCAACATCGACGTCAGCCTCGGCGCCGATTGCGCGGCGACCTGCCTCGTGGATTCCGACCCGTCGACCTTCACCTTCACGGGTGCGGTTGCCGCGACGACCTACTTGATCCAGATCGGCAACTGGTCCGCGACCAGCACCGCTGCTGGCCCGGGTACGCTCGACATCTCCCTCGCTCCGCCGCCGCCCCCGGTTCCGGCGAACGACACCTGCGCGACGCCTGACGTCATCGCTGGTGAAGGTAGCTTCCCCTACGACCGTATCGGCGCTCTCTCGAGTGGCTTCAACGGTGGCGACGGCGTCACGACCTGCCTCGGTGCCGTCAACGATGGTGCTGGTAACCGCGACGTCTTCTTCGCGTGGACCCCGGCCGCCTCGGGCAGCTACACGATCTCCACGGCCAGCGAAGGCAACGACACCGAGGTCAACATGCACCTCGGTGGCGACTGCCTGGCGACCTGCCTCGCGGAGTTCGACCCGGAGACCTTCGTCTTCGGCGGCGCGGTTGCGGCTACGACCTACTTGGTCCAGATCGGCAACTGGTCTGCGACCAGCACCGCTGCTGGCCCGGGTACGCTCGACATCACGTTGAACCCGCCCCCGCCGGCCAACGACACCTGTGCGACCCCCGACGCGATCTCTGCTGAAGGCACCTACGCCTACAACAACGAGTTCGCGACGAACTCCGGCTTCGACGGTGGGGACTCCCTCAACTGTCACAGCCCTGCGAACCCCGACCTCGACGAGTTCGGTCAGCAGCACCACGACCTCTTCTGGGCCTTCACGGTTCCCTGTGACGGCGACTACCAGTTCGACACGACCGGTTCGACCGGCTTCGACGACAGCCGCCTGAGCGTGCACCTCGGTGCCGACTGCAGCGCGACCTGCGTCGCGTCCAACGACGACATCGACCTCGCTGGTGGCAACTACCTGTCCCAAGTCGACCTTGCTGGCCTCGTGGCCGGCGATACGTACCTCATCCAGGTCGGTCTCTGGAACGACACGGAAGAAAGTGGCGACGGCCTGCTGAACATCACCAACACGTCGGGCGCCTGCCCGACGTTCGGTATCGTTGAGTTCGCCTGCTCGCCCGCGTCGATGCACCTCGGTGGCGGAGCCGCCACCATGGCGGCTTCGAGCTTCAGCCCGGGTTCGACCCCGAGTGGTCTCAACCTTCAGGTGACGGACGGATCGCCCGGCGAGTTCGGCTTCCTGCTGGTCTCCACGGACCACACCGCCTCGCTTGCGATCTTCAACGGTGTCCTCTGCCTCGACAGCCCCTTCGGCCGTTACAACCCGCAGATCGCCACCAACCAGGGCTTCCCGCAGCTGAACTCGATCGGTCAGTTCGACCCCGCTGGTGTCCTCCAGAGCCTGTTCGGCAACGCCACCTCGACGGGCGGTTCCGGCTAC
>JAJDEX010000358.1 GCA_029259575.1 Planctomycetota bacterium
CTACAGGACCTTCGAATCGTCCCGCTTCACGCTCTTGCAGGGGACCTCGTACGACTCCAGAGCATCCTCGATCGCGTCGTACTCCAGCGCCGTCGCGCCGTGCTTCAGGTACACGATCGTCTGCGGACCGCAGAAGATGTCCTGGACGCCGGGCAGTTCGTTCATCAAGGCCGCACGGACCTTGCGGGCGGTGACGCCTCAGGTGAACGTCGGTGTCTTGGCGACGTAGGCGGCGCCGGCGCGCGGCACGACCTGCTTGGCGAAGCTCTCGAACTTCAGCTTCTCGTCCGCGAGGACTCGCTTGACGTCGGCTTCGGTGAGCTGCGCGTCCTTCTCGAGCACCAGCGTCGCGCGCAATCCGCTCATCATCAGGCGCTCGACACCATCCAGGTTCTCCATGGCCGCACGGGCCATCGCGGAACCGCCTCAGCCGCCACCGGAGGCTTCGACGACCAGGACGGTGAGTTGCTCGGGCTGGATGGACGGGTCGCCGGTCGGCCCCTGCGGTTCGGGGTCCGAGCAGGCCGTCAGCGCGAGGCTTGCAGCGAGGGCCGCGGCGAGGAGGTGAGGTCGGAAGAGGTTCATGTCGATCGATGTCGGGTGTGGAAGGATTCCTTGCAAGATCGGCGATTCGGGTATGCGCGCAACAGCGCCTTTCCATTTCCAGGCTCGGTCCTGGATCGGGGGGGAGGGCCTGCTTGAGGTCTCGCCCTCGTGCGTCCGCCCCGAACGGCAGTGGGGACCCAGAGGTCTCCCTCCAGGTCCCCGTCGACTCGCGCTGGCGTCGCTTGCGCGACGATCGCGAACCGTGCGATCTTCGATCGCACGGCGCCGTCTCCGGCGCCTCTCCTCCGGGCGTCACCGCCCGGTTGAATCGTCGTCCAGCCGCTGGGCTAGACCAGCAGACTCAGCTGCTGAAACGTCGTGACCTGGATCGCGGTCACCGCCACGCAGACCAGGACTGCTCCCAGGACAGCCGTTCGCATGGCGTTGCGTAGCTCGACTCGCTCTGCCGGGTGCGGATAGCGAGCGCCACATCCAGGGCAGCTCGGCATGGAGAACAGGGCGCGGTCGAAGATGCCGACCGGAGCTGCGACCGGGTGGGAGCAGCTGGCACAGCGGCCCAGGCCGTACTGTGAATCGTGCGAGAATGTCATGCACTCCTCTTCGTCCGGCGGCCTCATGGTTCTTCGCGTAAAAACCAACTTCCTAGAATGAGAGGCGCGGGTGTCTCACGGCGCTACGCTGCCGATCTCATGCCGAAGCACCATCGGAAGGTCCTTCCGTGCGGATGGAACGCGGATCCCGCTTGAGCGCGTCCGGGTCAACCTCCATGCTCCCGATCCATGTCGACCCCGTCCCTCTCGATCCTCGTCCCGACCCTCGACGCGGGGCGCTACTTGGACGGCTTGCTGCCGGCGCTCGCGGCCCAGGTCTACGACGGCCCGCTCGAGTTCCGCGCGCTCGACTCCACGTCGTCCGACGACACCGTTCCGCGCTTGGAGTCCGCGGGCTGGACCGTGACGTCCATCCCGCGTGCCGAGTTCCGGCATGGTCCTGCCCGCAACCGGTTGGCTGCGGGCGCGACGGGCGAGGTGCTGGTGTTCCTGTCCCAGGACGCCGTGCCCGAGGGCCCCGACTTCTTGACCAACCTGGTGGCACCCTTCCAGGATCCCCAGGTCGGAGGCGTCAGCGCGCGCGTGCTGCCGCACCTGGACGACGATCCGATGACGGCGCGTACGGTGCTCGCAGCGCCCGAAGCCGGGGCTGAATCGGCGATTCGGGAACTGCCACCGGGTCAGAGCCTCGAGCAACTCGACGACCGCGAACGCGCCGAATGGTTGCGCTTCAACAACGTCGCGTCGGCGTTGCGAGCCAGCGTGCACGCAAGGGTGCCGTTCCCCGACGTCCCGTTCGGTGAGGACTTCGCCTGGGCCGCCGATGCCTTGCGCGCCGGCTGGAAGGTGGGCTTCGTGGCCGAGGCCGTTGCACGGCACGCCCACCGCTACTCCGCCTCCCAGGCCTTCGAGCGCTACCGCGTCGACGCCGCGTTCCACCGCCGCGTCCACGGATTGCGCGTGCGCCCCAGCCTGCTGTCGGTGCTCAAGGGCATCGCGTTCGAACTGCGCGAGGACTGGCGCTTCGCCCGTTCCGAGCGCACCGGATTGGGACATTTGTGGCGCGCTCCCTGCCTGCGTACGGGCCAAGTGATGGGGCAGTGGTTCGGCAGTCGGGGCTGGAATCTGCCCTTCGGACGCAGCGCGACCCGGCGCTGGACCTGATTCGAGATTCTGCGTTCCGCAGTTCGGCCGAGACCCGGGCCGAAAGGTGACCAAGGACCCGCTCCAGCGTTTGACCGAGGGGCCCCAGCGGGGTTCTCTTAGGGGCCCCGATTCCCAGAGGAACGGGATCCTGCCGTCTCTCCGCTGGCCCTCTCTCCATCCCCTCCGTCCCGCCGGACCGGGGATCCCATGCGCCCCATCCAGTCCATCTCCGTGCTGATGCCCACGTGGCAAGGCATGGAGTTCCTCGAGCGAGTCCTCGCTGCCCTCGCCGGGCAGGAGCTGGACCTTCCGTGGGACCTGCGCATCATCGATTCCGGTTCGACCGACGGGACGTGGGAAACGCTGCAGGCGTGGCGGTCGCGCTTTCCGGTGCCGCTCGAGCTCGAGCGCATCCATCAGGTCGAGTTCGACCATGGCGACACGCGCAACCTGTTGGCCGCGCGCAGTCGCGGGGACCTGATCGTGTTCCTCACCCAGGACGCGATCCCCGGTGGACCGGACTGGCTCGCAACGCTAGCGAAGAACTTCGACGACGAGCAAGTCGGCGGAGCGTACTGCCGGAACGTCGCGCGCCCCGACGCGCATGACGTGACGCGCGTGTTGTGCGCGAACGATCCGGGCTACATCACGGGGCGCATCGAGTCGCGCTTGCCCGAGCCCGAGGCCTACGCGCTGCTGACTCCGGACGAGAAGCGGTTGTTGTTCAACTTCCAGGACGTCGCCTCCGCAGTTCGACGCGAATTGTGGGAACGCCACCCGTTCCCGCGCGCGAACTTCGGCGAGGACATTCTGATGGCGCGCGCGTTGCTCGAGGGTGGCTACACGGTCGTCTACGACGACGTCGCGGTCGTCGAACACAGCCACGACTACGATGCCGCCGAGACGTACAACCGCGCCTGGATCGACGGACGCTTCAACGCCCAGTGGCTCGACCGCTTGTGCGTGCGCACCGCCAAGGACGTCGTCGTCCTGGCCAAGCGTACGGCCGAGATGGATCGCCAGGCTGCCGCGGACCTGGGGCTGCTCAACGGTGGCGGCGCGGACCTGTTGCACGAAGCCGCCACGCGCCGCGTCGCCTCGTTCCACGGACTTCGCGAGGGTGGCGTCAGCGAGACGCGGCACCTGCCGACGCGCATGCTCGACACGGGCAAACTGCGTGTGCTCTACGTCGTGCACGGCTTCCCGCCCGACACGTGGGCCGGCACCGAGATCTACACCGACAACATCGCGCGCGAGATCCAGCGACGCGGGCATCACGTGGCCGTCTTCACGCGTGCGCCTGCTGCGGAGGGATCCGGAGCGGACTTCGACCTCGAGGAGACCGAACGCGACGGCCTCAAGGTCTGGCGCATGCTGCATCGGTTGGACCACCAATCCTTGCGGGACAGCTTCGATCAACCGCGCGCCGAAGCGGCTTTCGCGCGCGTTCTGGCCGCCGAACGGCCGGACATCGTGCACTTCCAGCACCTCATCCATTCGTCCATCGGCCTCGTGCGGATCGCCAAGAACGCGGGCTGCGCGACGATGATCACGTGTCACGACTACTGGGCTCTCTGCGCGCGCGTGCAGATGATCCGCCCCGATGGCGTGCGCTGCGACCACAACATGGGCTCGGGTTGCTTCGCGTGCGTGAAGGACAAGGGCTTGAAGACGGTCGGGGCGATGCACGCGGTGGATCGTGCTGCGGGCCACCTGCTGCCGGCTCTTGCGGAGGCCGCGTGCGAGACCGAATCCGTCACGGGCGAGTGGCGCGCGCGGGCCGCCGAGTACCTGGACCTGCGCGCCCGCGAGACCGAGGTCCCCGCGGCCTATGCCGCCTGCGACCTGCGCGTCTCACCCAGCCGCTTCCTGCGCGACGTGTACCTGGAATCCGGTCACTTCGATCCGCACACCTTCCTGTTCTCGGACAACGGGATGCGCACCGATCACCTGCACGCGTTGCAGAAGGTGCCGCATCCGGAGGGCAAGCTGCGCTTCGGGTTCGTCGGCAGCCTCGTCTGGTACAAGGGCGGCGCGGTGATGGTCGAGGCGATGCGTCACCTGCTGGATCTCGATTGCGAGCTGCACATCCACGGCCCGTTCGATCCGAAGACCGACGCGCACCACGCCGAGCTCGCGAAGCTGGCCGAGGGCTCGGACGTCACGTTCCACGGTCGCTTCGACAACGCGCGCTTGTCCGAGGTCCACGCCGAGCTCGACGTGCTGATCGTGCCCAGCGTCTGGGTCGAGAATTCCCCGATCACGATCCACGAGGCCTTCCTGACGCGCACGCCGATCGTCGCCAGCGACATCGGCGGCATGGCCGAATTCGTCCATCATGAGCGCAACGGCCTGGTCTTCCGGACGGGCGACGCTGCGGACCTGGCGAAGCAGCTGCGGCGCTTGGTCGAAGAACCGGAGCTGTTGACCAGCCTGGACGATTTCCCGCCCGTGAAGACGCTGGTCGAGAACGGCGAGGAGACCGAGTTCCGCTACCGTGGCCTCGTCTGCCGCGTGCGCCCCGACGTGGGCGTCAGCACCTTGATCGAGTTCGCCGGCAATCAGGACGTGCTGCGCGAGGGCAACGTCGAACCCCAGGATGCGCACATGCTGTTGCTGCGTCCGGGCGGTGGCGCCGCGGAGTACGAGATCGGCTGCTTGATGCCGGGTCCGGTCACGATCGAGGTCGACGTGCAGTTGATGGCCGGCGAGACCGATGTCGAGATGTCCGGACGCTTGCTGATCGACGGCATCGAAGCGAGCCGCATCACCAACGTGCGCGCGGGCCAGCAGGACGAGATCCACGTCTGGTCCACGGATGCCGTATTGCCGCGCGACGTGCGGCGCCTGCGCATCCAGGTCTCGCTCGACAACATCGACGGCGCCGACGAGGGCTTCGTCCGCATCAGCGCGGTGCGCGTGCGCACCGTGCCCAAGGACGTGCTCGCATGACCGTCGACCCGTTGCAGGCCTCCCGCAAGATTACCCCGGTCCCGAACGCGGGCCCCGATGGCCGCGGACTCGAGGTCGAGCCCGTCACGCCGCTGACCGACGCCGAACTGCCGCGCGTCACGATGGTCGTGCTCAACTGGAACGGTCGCCAGCACCTCGACAAGTGTTTCGCCAGCGCGCTGGGCCTGGACTACCCCGAGGACAAGCGCGAGCTGATCCTGGTCGACAACGGCTCCGACGACGGCAGTCTCGCGCATGTCCGTGCGAACCACCCCTGGGTGCGCATCGTCGAGAACGAGCGCAACACCGGTTTCAGCGCCGGCTGCAACCAGGGCTCGCGCAACGCCGTCGACGCGGACGTCTTCGTCTTCTTGAACAACGACCTGCGCGTCGAGCCCGACTTCCTGCGGCACCTGGTGGCGCCGATCGTGCGCGGCGCGTGCGAGGCGACGACCGCGCGCATGCGCACGTGGGACGGCCAGGCGCTCGACTCCGCGGGTGGTGGGATGAACTTCCATGGCATCGGCATCCAACGCGGTCACGACCAGCCCGACGACGAACGATTCGCCAAGCCGCGCCTGACGCTGTTCGCGTGCGGCGGAGCGATGGCGATGCGCGCCGACGTCTTCCGGGAGACCGGCGGCTTCGACGAGGACTTCTTCGCCTACTACGAGGACGTCGACCTGGGTTGGCGCACGTGGCTCATGGGCTACTCGGTGCGCTATGAGCCCAAGGCGATCTGCTACCACGACCTGTCGAGCACCAGCCGACGCGTGCCGCCCGAGCGCTTGCGTCGCTTGCAGGTGCGCAATCCGCTGCTCGTCTGTTTCAAGAACTACGACGACGCGAACCTCCAGCGCGTGTTGCCCACGATGACGGGCCTGGCCTTGCGCCGTGCGCTCTTGCATCTGGGGCCGATCGACCGCGAGCCCTATCGCATCGAGGACATGCGGACGCTCCCCGGCGCGGGTTGGTGGGGGCGCTTCAAGCAGGGTTGGGCGAAACGTCGTCGGACCCAGGTCGTGAATCGCGTCGGTGTCGCCGACCTGCTGGCGCTCGACGAGTTGTACGGCGGTTGGGACCATTGGATGGCGCGCCGTCAGAGCATCCAGGCCCTGCGCAAGCGTCCCGACAGCGAGATCTTGCCGCTCTTCCTTCATCCGCATTGGCGAATCGAGCAAGATCCCGCCTACGCGAGCCTCCAGAACGGACTCAGCGCATTCATGCAAGTCGACGACATGTTCGCAGGACTGACCAACCTCGGCGAGGAGCCCATCTGATGAAGCTCTCCGTCGTAATGCCGGTCTACAACGAGGAACGCACCCTGGAGGCGATCGTCGCCAAGGTGCTCGCCACGCCGTTCGACAAGGAACTGCTGATGGTCGACGACGGTTCGCAGGACGCGAGCCGCGAGATCATGGCCAAGCTCGAAGCCGCGCATCCCGAGGTGCGTTGCATCTATCACGAGCAGAACAAGGGCAAGGGAGGCGCGCTCTCGACCGGGTTCCAACAGGTCACCGGCGATCTGGTCGTGATCCAGGACGCCGATCTCGAATACGATCCGGACGACTACGGCGCGCTGATCGCTCCGATCGAAGCGGGCGAGGCCGACGTCGTCTACGGCAGCCGCTTCCTGGGCAAACAGGACGAACGCGTGCACTTCTTCCTGCACACCCTTGGCAACAACCTGCTGACCGGCTTCAGCAACCTGCTGACCGGACTGAAGCTGACCGACATGGAGACCTGCTACAAGGTCTTCCCGGCCAGCGTCGCGCGCGACATGCAGATCCAGTCACGCACGTTCGCGGTCGAGCCCGAGATGACCGCGAAGTTCGCACGCCGCAAGCTGCGCGTCGTGGAAGTGCCGATCCGCTACAACGGTCGGGACTATCACGAGGGCAAGAAGATCGGCCTGAAGGACGCGTTCATCGCGTGCTGGGCGATCTTGAAGTTCCGCTTCACGAAGTGACGCCGGCTGTGCGTCGTGGCGCGTCGCGCAGAAGGAACAACAGCGGTCAGCTGAAGTCGGCCCCGAGCGCTTCGTACGTCGCCCTCAGATGCTCGCGCAGCGGCTTGGCGAACTTGCGCACCGTTCCGCCGGACCAGTTGCGGCCGTCCGCACCGCGCTGGGTGTAGTACGCCGCCGCGACCGCGTCGTGCGCATCGACCTGGCGCAGGATCGTGTCGTCGGTGGGGCAGCGGTCCTTGGACCAGATCGCATCGGGCTCGAAGCGCGGACGCGGGTCGGGATCCTCGGCCGGCTCACCGACGCACAGCCCGAACAGCGGAAAGACGCCCTGGGGGATCTCGAGCAGCTCGCAGACCTCGGGCAGGCGCGTGCGCAGGCCGCCGATGAAGCACGTGCCCCAGCCATCGGCCTCGAACGCGAGCGCCAAGTTTTGGGCGAACAGGGCCGTGTCGAGGGCGACCAGCAGGAAGACCTCGAGGTTGTTCGCATGCGGTGCACCTTCACGAATGGCGACGAGTTGGTGCCTGCGAATGTCGGCGTTGACCGTGAAGAACGCACCGGCCTTGGCGACCTGGGTCTGGTCACCAGTCATCTCGGCGAGCGCCTCGCGCTCGTTGCGCCGCGTGACCTGCAGCAACCCGTAGCCCTGCGTCCAGCTGGAGGTGGCGGCCATGCGCGCTGCGCGGACCGCACGCTCGATCGCTGCATCGGGGACGGTCGTCGGGCGGAAGGAGCGGATCGTGCGGTGGGCGGTCATCGCCGCGAGCACGGGATTCGGTGCGGACATGACTAGACGTCGATGGGTTCCAGGACTTGGTGCTGATCGGCGATGAGGACGCGCACGTGGTCGAGTCCCATCTCGCTCAAGGTGTGGCGTGCTGCTTCCGCGGCGACCTGGGGCGTGTTGTTCTTCTCGGACAGGTGCGCAAGGATCAGCGTGTGCAGGTTCGGTCCGGCGAGTTGTTCGAGCATCACCTGGGACTGTGCGTTGGACAGGTGTCCGTGATTGCTGCGGATGCGCCGTTTGAGCGCATCGGGGTACGGACCGTTCGCCAGCATCTCGTCGTCGTAGTTGAATTCGAGCATCAACACGTGCGCCCCTTGCAATCGGTCGGACACGCGTTGTTCGGGCCTGCCCATGTCGGTCAGGATGACGAACCGGCGCCCTTCGTGGTCCAGGGCGAAGGCCACGGTCGGGTCGCAGTCGTGGGGGAGTCCAGCGGAGACGTAGTGCAGGGACTCGCCGGACGCTTGCTCGAACTCGCCCCGCCCATCGACGGCGACCGTGTCCAGCCGTGGCGCACGCAAGACCGAGTTGTTGCGCATCATCGAGGTCGGGCAGTGCACGGTCGCGTCCTGCTTCTTCGCGAGCGCGCCGACGCTGCGCGCATGATCCAGGTGCGCGTGCGTCACCAGGATGTGGTCGATCGTGCGCATCCCGACGCCGGCCTCCTCGAGCCGCGGCCGCAACCGCCCGAGCGTCAATCCCGCATCCACGAGCACCGACAGCTCTCCCGCGCGGATGAGAGTGCAGTTGCCTTGACTGCCGCTGGAGAGGACCTGAACGCGCATGGGGGCGCAGAGGATACTCGTCAGGCGTGGGCCCGTCGCTGACGGATCGCGCCGATCCCGAGACCGAGGAGCAGAACGATCCCAGCGACGCCACCGAGCAGCCTGCCGAGGCGCAGACCGGGTGGTTCGAAAACGAACTTCACGTGCGACGTGCCGGGTGGGATGCGCACTGCGGTCAGAACGAGTTGGGCACGGTGGACCGGTTCGTCCAGACCGTCCAGTTTCGCCTTCCAACCGCTCGAATAGCCGATGGGGAGCACGAGCCAGCCGCCGTCGCTGTCGGTGACCTGCACTTCGATCCGACTCGATGTCGGATGTTTGACGTTCAACGTGCCTGGATCGAAATCGCCTTCGCCTTCGCCTGCGCGGAGAGCTTTGTCCTCGATGCACAAGACCTGCATCGGGTCGATCTCGTTGGCGGCCAGTCCACCAAGGAACGTCTCGTGCAGGCTGTTCACGCGCGAGTAGACACGCGCACCCTCGGGCCAGGCGTCGTCGCGCGCATAGACGTGGAACCCTTCGCGCTCGAGCACCGGCGTCAAGCTCGAGTGGTCCAACGGCTCCTGCGACACGATCGACGTGACGCGCAACAGGTCCAGCCCGCGATGATCGAGGATGCGCTCGTCCTGGAACGGTCCGATGCCGCTGCGCGTCGGCGCGAGCGGATCGATGGTGCCGATCAACTCCACTTCCGTGCGCGGCGTGAACACCGCGTAGGGCGCGAGGTCCGCGATGCCATAGGCGCTCGGCAGGTCCGGTCGCGCGAGGCGTTCGACTCCGGCCGGTCCGCTGGACTCCGGCACCAAGCGCGCCATCCGTCCGGCTCCGGTCGCACGCGCGATGGCATCCATCCCTGGACTGTCCGGGAAGAGCGGCCCGGGCAACTCGCGCGGGGCGAGGTGCGTTCGGGCGATCAGGGCGCCGTCCGCCAGAACGACGACCGAGATGAACGCGAGTCGCATCCAGCCCAACTGCTTGCGCTTGCGCAGGGCGAACCCGAGCCCCAGCAACGCGAGCGCGAGCCCACCTTGGATCGTCAGGACCTTGGCGGATCGCTGCCAGCCTTCCACAGCACGCTCGACCAGGTCGGGCGGGAGCCGTTGCTCGACCTCGGAGATCGAGACCTCGAAGCGCTCGGCCGCCAGGGATTGGCGACCCGAACCGTAGTCGTCGGC
>JAJDEX010000359.1 GCA_029259575.1 Planctomycetota bacterium
CTGAACGGGTGTAGCCGACGTCGCAGTCCATGCGAGGAACACATCCCAGATCGCCGGAACGACTCCACCGACGGCCAGGCAGGAGGGCCCTGCTGGATCGAAGAATGCACTGGTCGTTGCCCCTGATGGATCGAACGGGAACTGCCCGATCCCCGCCACCACATCGGGGGTGGAGCAGTGGTTGTTCGAGGGGGCAGGGAGCCCTGGAGAAGAGACCACAATGCTCAGCACGGTTGGCCCCGGTGCTATGGACCCACACTGGATCAAGAACTCGTCACCTGCTGAGCGCGCGGTCAGCTCAACTCGCGTCGTCCCAGACGAGTACCAAGCCACCTGAAGGAAAGTCGCTGCACAGTCTCCTCCCTCGTGGACGACAAGAGTGTTTCCAGACGGGATGGTGGGCACGCTGATGAGGTAGTCGCCCGCTGAAGGAGCAGTCCAGCGGAAGAACTGGTCGACACCGATGGCAGGCACACAGGCGATACCGCCGGAGAACCCCGAGGAAGTGGCGCCAGCAGTGGTGAAGGCCCAGCTCCCCACTCCAGAGATGGCCACTGCCGTCGAGCAGTCATCGCTCTGGGCGAATGCAGGCCCGATCGCCAAGAGTGTCGTCGCACCAAAAAGGATGGAGCCCTTCGCACGACTCAGGTCGAGTCGCGGCAAGACAGCAAGGCTTGTCCGTGCGGCGGAGGCCATCCGTGCTTGGAATCGATTCATGTCGCTTTCGACGGTAGCACGACCACGCTTTGCGGTGCAGGGGTGGACTGGCTCAATCGTGGCATGGCTTCAGAATCGAGCCCGGGGCATGCATGAGCGATGGCCACCTTCATCGAGTGGACCCGACCCGAACCTGACGCTGCCGGTTCGACGGATGGAAACCACCTACACCGCACCCACCGTTTCCGCAGCGGCGGCACCATGCCCCTCACCCCGTGCCTCCATCCCCCTCGCGACGCGAACCATATCGATCACATCCTCTCGAACGAGATACAAACAAGGCACGAGCAGCAAGATCACCAGCGTCGAGAACAACACCCCGAACCCGAGCGAGATCGCCATCGGGACCAGGAACCGCGCCTGTGACGACGTCTCCAGCATCATGGGAAGAAGCCCCAAGGACGTGGTCAACGACGTCAACATGATCGGGCGCAATCGCCGCACCGCCGCCTGATGAATGGCCTCGTAGGCTCCCATGCCTCGATCGCGGTAGAGGTTCGCGGTCACGATGAGCACCAGGCTGTCGTTCACGACGACGCCGGTCAGGGCGATGACGCCGAACATGGACATGATCGACAGGCTGTAACCGAGCAGGAGGTGTCCCATGAGCGCGCCGATGACGCCGAAGGGTGCTCCCGACAGGACGATCAGGGGCAGGGAGTAGCTCTTCAACGGGATCGCCAACATGGCGAAGATCGCGAACATGGCCATGGCCATGCCGATCCCCAGGGCGGAGATGGAATCGCGGCGGCTCTCCTGCTCTCCTTCCAAGGAATAGCTGAGTCCTTCGTAGTGGTTCAGCAGGTCGGCGAGTTCGTTCTCCTGGAGACTCGTGAGGATGACGCTGGCGTCGGCGATCGCGTTGTCGACCTCGCCGGTCACCGCCACGACGCGCTGGCCATCGCGGCGACTGATCGAGGTGTAGGAGCGACCTTCGTGCGTGTGGGCCGCTACGCTCAAGGGGACCTCGCCGCCGGTGGGCGTCCTCAGCATGAGGTCCTCGACGGTCTGCAGACGTTCGCGTTCCTCGAGCGGGAGTCGCACGAGGACCTTGATCTCGTTGCGGCCGCGCTGTTGTCGCAGGGCCTCGGCGCCGAAGAAGGATGCGCGCAGTTGGCTCGCTACGCTCTGGGCCGTGAGGCCCAGGCTCTGCCCCTCCGGCGTCAGGGTGAGACTCAGTTGCTGCTTGCCCGAGGCCGTTCCGTCGTCGAGATCGGTCACGCCCTCGTACTGCGCCAGGGCGCCCGCGAGTTCGCGCGCGGCGACCTCCACCTGCACCTGATCGGGGCCGGTCAGTTGAACGTCGATCGCGTTGCCGCCTGGCCTGCCTCGCATCGAGCTGAACGTCAACGCCTCAACACCCGTGACCTCACCCGTGGCTGCGCGCCAGGCACGACTGAAGGCTACGCCGCCCAAAGTGCGCTCGTCCACCGGGACCAACGCGACCTGGGTCGACAACTCGTTGGCGGAACCGGTGTTGCCGCCGATCGTGGTGTAGACGCCCGCCACGACGTTCTCGCCGAGCTCCTCGGTCGCTCGTGCGATGCTCGACTCCATGAGGGCGCGGACGCGCTGGGCCTCGGCGATCGGCACGCCGACCGGCAGTCGCGCGGACGCCGTGATGACGTCGGCTTCGATGGTCGGCATGAAGCCCGTGCGGATGAAGCCTCCCCCCACCACACCGACCCCGAGGATCAGCAAGGCCACGCCGAGGGCAGGCACCAAGTAGCGGTTGCGCAGGGACAAGCTCACCAAGGGTGCGAACCACCGCTTGTTCACGGCTTCGAAGACGCGCGTGACCCATTGGCTGGGCTTCGAGAGGACGCGCAGGATGCGCCCGGGCTTGCTGTCGTGACTGAGGTGAGCGGGGAGCACGAACAGGGACTCGATCAACGAGATGGCGAAGACCGAGACGACGACGGCGGGGATGTGCCGGAAGATCTTGCCCGTTGTGCCCGGCACGAAGAACAGAGGCGTGAAGGCGACGATGTTCGTCAGGACGGCGAAGACGACCGGAGCTCCGATCTCGCGCGCCCCTTCGATCGCGGCCTGCAATGCAGGAACCCCGCGTTGCCGCATCTCGTAGATGTTCTCCCCCACGATGATCGCGTCGTCCACGATGATCCCGAGCGTCACGATGAAGGCGAAGAGCGAGACCATGTTGATGGTCGCGCCGGTCGCCGGGAAGATCACGAACGATCCGAGGACCGAAATGACGATCCCCATCGTGACCCAGAACGCCACGCGTGGTTCGAGGAAGAGACCCAGCAGGAGCAGGACGAGGCCGAGCCCCAGGAGGGCGTTGCGACCCAACAGATCCAGTCGCTCCTCGTAGCGGCGTGATTGGTCGTTCCAGACGGTCAGTCCGACGTTCTCGGCCAGGTCCAACCGCAGCTCGGCCAGGACGTCCTTGACGGCTCGAGCCACGGCGAGCGGCGTTTCGTCGCCCACGCGTTCGACGCGGACGGCGAGCGCGGGCTGGCCGTTGTAGGTCGCTTCGATGTCGTCCTCGGCGAAGCCGTCCACGACGACACCCAGGTCTCGCGCACGCAGGATCGTGCCGGTGTCGGAAGTGACCAACGGAAGCTCGGCGAACTCCGCGCCCAGGTCACGTCGCTCCTGGGTGCGCAGGAGGATCTCGCCCGCCTCGGTCCGCACCTCTCCCGCGGGCAGCTCGAGCGCCGCGTTCTGAATCGTGCTTGCCACGCCCGGCAAGGTGAGCCCGTAGGCACGCAGGCTCTTGGAAGGAATCTCGACGGCGATCTCATAGCCCTTCGCGGCGGTGATCTCGGCGACCGTGATGCTGTCGTGAGCAAGCAGCTGATCGCGCACGCGTTCCGTCAGCGCTCGGTGCGACGACTCCGGCATGTCGCCGTGGACGATCACCGTCATCACCTCACGCACGCGGTTGGCCAGACTGACGACGGGCTCCTCCGCTTCCAGCGGGAACGTCGTGATACGGTCGACCTCGTTCTTCACGTCCTGCAGCGCCTTGCTGGTATCGCCCCCGAGCACCAGCTCGATCGTGACGGTGCCGCTGCCCTCGTTGGCCGTGCTGGTGATCTTCTTGACGTCCTCGACGCCACTGACCTGGTCCTCGATCGAGAGCAGAATGCCCTGCTCGACCTCCGACGGGCTCGCGCCGGGGTACGAGACACTGACGACGACCTGGTCGAGATCGAACTCGGGGAAGACCTCCTGCGTGACGCGCGTCGAGAAGATCAAACCGCCGACGATCAATACGATCATCACCAGGTTGGCCGCGATGCGGTTGGTCGCCATCCACGCGATCGGACCGCTCGGAGGGACGTACGGCGCGTCGGAATCGGTAGTTGCTTCTGGTTGGGCACTCATTGATCGAGGCCTCCGTTCGAAAGGTCCTTGCTGGCCGTCGCGGGCTGTTCACCCTTCTCGATGACACGCAGAGCGGCTCCGGGAACAGGGACGGCGATGGCGCTGGTGATGACCTCTTGCCCAGGTTCGAGGCCCGCACGGATCACCACGTCGTCGTTGCGGCGGAGCGCTACCTGGACCGGTTGGAAGACGAGTTCCTCACCGTCCTTGGCGAGCCAGACGATGTCGCCTTCACGCAGCGCGCTGCGCGGGATCGAGAGTGCGTCGGGACTCGCGAGCAGCGGCACATCCACGCGGACATAGGCGCCGAGCAGGAGCGGAGACTTGCCCCCCATCGGATCGAGCACCGCCACTTGAGCGCGCGCCATGCGACCCGCGGGATCGACCGCGGCCGCCAAGCGCAGGAGCTCTCCTTCTCGCGACTGAGCATCGACGCCGTCCGAGACGTGGATGGTCACGGGGGTTCCACTGAAGTCGAGCGCAGTCGTGCGTTCCGACGGGATGTTGACCTCGAGCAGGAACGCCTCGGTCGCGACGATCCGCGCCACCTCGGAACCCGCGGTGACCTGAGCTCCGAGCTCCAGGCTCTCGCTCAGGATCACGGCATCGAAGGGAGCCTGGATGCTGGCGCGCTCGAGGTTCAACTTCGCCTGATCGAGCTGCGCTTTGGCGGCCTCGACCACGGCGCTCTGCTTCGCCAGGTAGGGCTCGCGCAACGCGAGGCTCTTGCCGGCCGAGGTCGACTCGACGGTCTCCTCGAGCAGGCTCCATTCGGACTTCGCCACGGCCGCCGTGCCCTGTTCGATCGCCAGGTCGGCTTCCGCGATGAGCAGGTTGGCGCGGGCCGCGGCCTCGGCGAACTCGTAGTCCCGCGGGTCCACGCCGAACAACACTTCGCCCTTCTTCACGAGGCCGCCCTCGATCATGTTCGGGTGCAGCGTGACGACCGGACCGCCCACGACGGGCCGGATGGTGAGTTCCCGCAGGGCACCGACGACGCCGTAAGCCTCGTACGTCGGCGGAGCGGCCAACAATTGCGCCTTCGCCACCTCGACGGGGAGCACGCGAGCCGGCCGCTCCACCTTGGGCGGAGCTTTGCGCGCGTCGATGAGCGCCTTCGCCGCCAGGACAGCGACGGAGAGGACGACGATCGGAGCCACGTACCGCAGAACGGTGCCTGCTCTTTGAATGGGAGTTGCCATGGAGCGGATCAGAGGTTCGGTTGGATCTCGTCGAGCCAGGCGCCGCCGAGGGAGCGGAGCAGAGTGGCGCGGCTTCGGAGCACGGTCGCGCGATCGTTCAGGATCTGGCGCTCGAGGACTTGAAGGTTCTGGACGGCGGAGAGGACTTGGAGATACGTGTCGACGCCGCCGACGTAGCGGCGCCGGGCTTGGGCCAGTTCGTCCACGGCGATGCGGTGCTGCTCTTCGAGAGCGCGCAGTCGTTCCACGCCGCGACGTTCCGTGGAGAGGGCGTCCTCGACCTCACGGAGCGCGGTCAGGACCGTCTGCTGCAACAACGCGACGGACACGTCCAGAGCGGCACGCTGGCGCGCGACCTCGGCCCGCAACGTGCCGCCGTTGAGGATCGGCAGCGCAAGGTTGGCGACGATGGAGTTCACGGTCCGGTCGAAGATGGCGCTGAGCTCGCTGCCGTCGAAGCGGTAGCTCGCGGACAGCGACAAGCGCGGGTACCTGGCTGCGATCGCAGCGGCGACGTTCTGGTCGGAAGCCTCGACGCGGCGCAACGCAGCGACGATGTCGGGGCGCAGGGTCAAGAGCGCAGTCGGCACGTCCAGTCGTGGAAGGTCTGGGAGTTCGGGCAGCGCCGTCGGAAAGCTGAGCTCCGACAGGGCCGGGTCGCGCGGCGCCCGCCCGCTGAGCGTGTTGAGCGTGTGCAGGGCGCGCTCGGCGGCCCCTTCGAAGTTCGGCAGCTCAGCGCGCGTCGACTCGAGTTGCCGGCGTTGCTGAAGGACGGCGAGCACCGAGCCCGAGCCGGTTGCGAAACGGTTCTCGGTGACCTGCAAGAGCTGTTCGCCGACCTGGATCTGGTCCTGCACGAGGTCTGCCAACGCACGGTTCTGGAC
>JAJDEX010000360.1 GCA_029259575.1 Planctomycetota bacterium
GTCGAGCAGCGCCAGGTCGACGCCGCCCTTGCGCAGCGCCGCCAAGGCGCTGGAACCGTCCGGGCACACGTGGACCACGTCCAAGTCCGCGTCCTCGCGAACGAGAGCCTCGATCGTGGCGCGGGCGATGGGTTCGTCGTCTGCGATCAGGACGCGCAGGGGCGTTGCATCAGTCATGGCTGTGGGTTCGTTGCAGGGGGATCAGGGCGCGCACGAGTGCGCCTCCCTGGGGCGGGTTCTCGAGTTCGAGGCGCGCCTTGTCCCCGAACAGATTCTTCAAGCGTGCGCGCGTGTTCGCGATGCCGATGCCGCCACCGTTCTCGGGGAGTCCGCCGGTGAGGATGGCCGCCGGGAAGGGCGGGCCGTCGTCGATCACGTTGATCTCGAGATTCACACCTCGACTGCGGGCTTCGATGGTCAAGGTGACGGGCTCCGTCCGCGAAGCGACGGCGTGGCGCACGGCGTTCTCGACCAGGGGCAGCAGCAGGAGCGCCGGCACCTGGGTGTCCAGCAGTTCCTCGGTCAGTTCCTCCCGGATGACGAGGCGATCGCCGTAACGGATGCTCTCGACGGCCAGGTAGTGGCGTGCGATGGCGATCTCGTCGGCCAGGAGCACCGTGCGTTCACCGGACTGGTCCAAGGTCGCGCGCAGCAGATCACCCAGCGCCGTCAGGGCGGCGCGGGCCTTGTCCGTGTCCCCGAGCCGAATGAGTCCGGACACGGAATGCAGCGCGTTGAAGAGGAAGTGGGGCCGAAGCTGGGACTCCAGGCTGGAGAGCTGGGCCTCGAGCAGCTCGGTCTCGAGCTTCGTGGCACGCAGTTCCGCCTCGCCGGCGCGCCGTTCCTCGCGCCGCGACCTCAGGTACGTGTTGGCGGCGATGCCCATGAGCAGCACCATCCAGTAAGCGCCCATCTCGAACGGGAGTGCACGTCGCAGGTAGCGATCCTTGATGCGTGGGACGTCCCAGAATCCTGGGTCGCTCGGACGGAGCGGGCGTACTCCGTTGTTCCAACGCGTCCCATCCCGGCGCGCTCCTTCCTGGCGCACATCGACGGTGGGCTCGAGTGAGGAGGCGTCCGCATCTTGCGGCGCGGGCGATTCGCCCTGGATCGCGTCCGCGTCCTCGGGCGGGCGACGTCGGCGACCGTCACCTCTGCGTTCGTTCTCACCTCCGGCGCGGAACCCACGGCCGAACGCATTTCCCGGATCGGGCGAGTCGAGCAGGGACGTGGTGAGACTGTAGTGCAGGTCGGTCACGCCAGACGCGACGCCGTAGGACACGGGCAGTTGAGCGATCAAGAAGAGCGCGGGGTGCGGCAGTTTCCGGATCAAGAACAACCCGAGCGGCACGACCAGCAGTGCGGCCAAGGCCCACAGGGACCAACGCAGCAACGGCCAGCGCGCGGACTCGAGCCACTGCGTCAACGTCACCTCCTGGTCGAGCAGCGCCAAACGCGAGGACGTGTCCATCGCTGACGCCAACACCACGAGGGCGAGGATGAGGATCAGTCGGGAGGGCCAGTGACCGAGCCACCGCTCGAGGCGGGCAGGCGCCGTGGTGGGGGTCACTTGCCGATCTCGTCGAGCCACGTCGCCAGCGTCTCGGGGAGCTTCGGGAGTTTCACCTTCAGCTCCTCTTCAAGGACAGCGGCCGAGGGCTGTCCCTCACCGATGAGCTTCATGATTCTCGTCACGACGGCAGGCTCCTGGGTCTCCAGGATGTAGGCCGCCAGCGCATAGCTGATCAGGAGGTCCTCGGGCGTCAGCTGATTGACGTCACGACCGAGCATGAAGCTGAGGTTCACCCGCTTCTTCCCGGTGAGTTGCTTCTTGGCGAGCTTGAGCCAGTCGACGTTGCCCTCGCGCAGCTTCTTGTTCAGGTCGTTCAGCTCGAGCTGGTTCGGGTCGGTGTACTCCGTGTCGCGCACGAAGAACACGAGCCGCGTCCCCGTGATCTGCCAGGTCAGGTACATGCCGAAGCCTTCGTTGACCCAGCCGTGCTTCTCGTAGACGTTCCAGTTGTGGTTCAGGTGCCGGTAGACGTTCAGTCGAACGGCGGCGTCCAGGCGCTTGTCGTCCGTCGGTGCGATGGAGGCTAGGTTGTCGAAGTCGAGGTAGACCGCGAACAGTTGCTTGTAGAGCGTGCGCTTGTCGGGCTCGAGGCCCGGCCACTTGTCCATGAACGAGTTCTTGGAGCCGTCGCCCAGCAACACGTAGAGGTTCGCGTTCTTGATGGGCTCGGTCTTGAAGATCTCGTTCAGGTAGCTGACCGTCGCCTGGCTGTAGGTGGCGATCTTGGTCAGTTCGGTCTTCGAGCACGTGCCGAGGATCCGCAGGTTGGCCGTCTTGAGCTTGCCCGACCACGTCTGTCCCAGCGCGTCCTCGGCCGGGGTGGACGTCGTGGATTCGGGTTCGCCGATCTCCTTCTTGAGCTCCTTGACCCGCGCCTCGCGTTGCTCGCGAATCGTCAGGGAGCGAGCGGTGGACTCGTCGATCCACTTGTCCTTGTGCTTCACCTGTCCGGCGGC